>CATAPZ010000073.1:0-2681 GCA_949486955.1 Cryomorphaceae bacterium
TATGCCAACCGTACTATTCACCAGCTATTTCCATCAACCTACGATAGTTTTTATATCAGCTCGCTCAGTTGTAGAACCTTGATTTATAAGGGCCAATTAACTACCGAGCAGTTGCAGCAATACTTCTTAGACCTTCAACGCGATACTTTTGAAAGTGCTTTGGCCCTCGTTCACAGCCGTTTTTCAACCAATACGACTCCAAAGTGGAAATTGGCCCAGCCGTTCCGCTACATCGCGCACAACGGTGAGATCAATACCATTGCAGGTAACGTAAACGGGATGAGCAGTAAGACGGCCTTGTTTAAGGATAGCTTATTCTCTGAGCAGGAACTAGAACTCATTCACCCCATCTGTGACGTGCGTCGTTCGGACAGTTCGAACCTCGATAATGTTGTTGAGATTTTAACGGCCTCTGGTCGTTCGCTTCCGCATGCGATGATGATGTTAGTACCGGAGGCGTATGAGAATGACGCCAACATGCCGCAATACAAAAAGGATTTCTACGGATACCACGCCCACCTCATGGAGGCTTGGGATGGTCCAGCCTCGTTGTCGTTTACTGACGGAAAGGTAGTAGGTGCCGTGCTTGATCGCAACGGATTACGTCCTTCGCGCTACACCTTAACCAAAGACGGAATGGTGATCATGTCGTCTGAAGCCGGCTCATTGCCTGTAGCCCCAGCAAATGTGTTGAAGAAGGGTCGCCTAGAACCGGGTAAAATGTTTGTTGCTGACCTGCAGCAAGGTCGTATTATCACTGACGAAGAACTTAAAGAGGAAATCTGTAAAGCCAAACCTTATGGCCAGTGGTTAGCAGATGGTGAGCTCAGGCTAGAAGATCTCCCAACGGTGAATGAAAAGGCCTTAGGAAACAGCACCTATGAGGAGCGCTTGCGCTTCCACGGATATACTAAGGAAGAGGTGGAGCGTGTTTTATTGCCTATGTTCAAAGACGGTAAAGAGGCCATCGGATCTATGGGAGCGGATAACCCTATTGCCGCACTCAGTGAGCAGCCACAGCACTTGAGCCACTACTTTCGTCAGCGTTTTGCGCAGGTGAGTAATCCTCCGATCGACAGTATTCGCGAGCGTTCAGTAATGTCATTAACGGCACTCTTGGGTAAGACGCGCAATGTCCTGGATGCTACCGGTGAGCATTGTCGTAAGATTCGTATCGAACAACCGGTATTGACCAACGGTGAACTCCAGAAACTGCGTAACATATCGGCGCCAGGCTTTGCTTCGCATGAAATAGAAAGTCTGTTTTATTCAGATAACCCAGAGACCGGGCTAGAAAATGCGATCAAGAGTATCTGTAAGGAGGCCGATTTTGCAGTGAAATCGGGCAACAACCTATTGATTATTTCTGATCGCAATGCCGATAAGAATCGAGTTGCCATACCATCGCTTTTGGCAGTGGGCGCCATTCATCACTACTTGATTAAACAAGGTGTGCGCTCTAATGTGAGCCTAATCGCTGAATGTGGAGATGCGAGAAGCACGCATCATTTTGCGACGCTCCTCGGTTACGGAGCCAATGCAGTCAACCCGTACATGGTGTACGATATCCTGCGTCATTCTCTGAAAGAAGGAAGGGTGGAATCTACTTCAGATAATACTGAGTTAGACGCTTATTTTGAGAAGGTTAAGAATTATCAGAAAGCAATTGGAAACGGACTACTAAAGATCTTCGCTAAGATGGGCATCTCTACTTTGGAGAGCTACCAGGGCGCTCAGATTTTTGAACCCATTGGTCTAAACGGCCGTGTCGTAGGAACGTGTTTCCGCGGCTCACTCAGCCGCATCGGTGGCTTGGACTTCGAGCACATCGCGAAGGAGCAATTGGATAAACTCACCCTTGCTTTAAATGATTCAGAAGAGACCTTGCCATACGGCGGGGTGTACCATTGGCGCGTTAATGGTGAATACCACCACATGAATCCGCGTACCATTACAGCATTGCAACGTGCGTGTCGTGAAGGCAATTACGAGCACTTCAAAAATTACAGTGCATTGCTAGATGGAAACGGCCGCTCGTTGCGCCACTTGTTGGAATTTAAGCAGCGTCCATCCGTTCCATTAGAAGAGGTAGAAGCGGTAGAAAACATCTTGAAGCGCTTCGCTACTGGGGCCATGTCTTTTGGTTCTATATCACACGAAGCCCACAGCACGCTTGCAGTGGCGATGAATAGAATAGGGGCTAAATCGAACTCAGGTGAAGGTGGTGAAGACGAGATTCGCTTTGGCACCAAGGAGAACGGGGATAGCGAAAACAGTGCGATTAAGCAGATTGCCTCTGGCCGATTCGGGGTGACAATCAATTACCTAGCGAACGCTGTTGAACTACAGATTAAAATGGCTCAAGGTGCGAAACCCGGTGAAGGCGGTCATCTGCCAGGGCACAAGGTAGACGATTGGATTGGACGCGTGCGTCATTCTACCCCGGGGGTAGGTTTGATTTCTCCGCCACCACACCACGATATTTATTCGATTGAGGATTTGGCCCAATTAATCTATGATCTCAAACGTGCCAATCCAAAGGCAAGAGTGAGCGTGAAGCTTGTTTCTTTAGCTGGGGTAGGGACTATTGCTACCGGTGTTGTAAAAGCCAAGGCCGATACCGTACTTATCTCAGGAATGGACGGCGGTACAGGTGCTTCGCCACTTAGCTCTATCCAACA
>CATAPZ010000074.1:0-3112 GCA_949486955.1 Cryomorphaceae bacterium
GAGAACGCTACTTTGGGCCATGGTCCTTGTCCCAGCCCTACTCAGTGCTCAACCGAGCCAAGAAGAAGCCCGTAAAATGGCCTATGCAGAGGCGCAGCGCCAAGGCGTTGATCCTGCAGCGCTTGAAGCCCGTCTACAAGCGCGCGGCATCAACACCGCCACCTTAACCATGACCGACATCCCTCGTATTCAACCTATCGTTGAAGAAGAGATAGCTAAGATGAAGGCGGAGCAAAGCGCTGCAACAAATGCTGAAGCGAGCTCGAGTCTTGAAACAGGTGGCGAAGTCACGCAATCAGTAAATGATTTAAATACAGATCCGGAGCCGCTCGTTGTTGAAAAAGCAGTAGTTGTAACGGAAGCTCCAACGAAAACAGTTGTAGCACCCGGTCCGGTAACGTCTTCTGATGTCTTTGGTCATCATATTTTCACCAACGGTTCCTTAAGCCTTTATGAAGTAAGTAAGGATTACATCCCTAACGACTCCTACATCTTAGGGCCAGGTGATGTGGTTACGGTAAGCATCTTTGGAAAATCACAAGCGGATCTTCAGTTTACCATCAAACCCGATGGGTTTATTGAACCTGCGAACTTGCCTAAAATCTACCTCAAAGGAATTTCTTTAGGTCAAGCGCGCGAAGTGGTGCGTCGCAGATTGCAGAACTTCTACCAGTTTGACAAAGGGCAGTTTGCGTTGACTTTGACGACTGCGCGTACGTTGACCATTCAGATTACCGGTGCTGTGGCACAGCCAGGTACGTATACCTTAAGTGCTTACAATACAGCTTTTAATGCACTGATTGCTGCGGGCGGTCCAACGAAGCTTGGGACGGTGCGTAACATCCAAGTGATTAACGGAGGGAAGGTGAAAGAATTGGACGTGTATGAGTACCTGTTCAACCCACAGAAGCAAAGCGACTATTACTTGCAGAACAATGACATCTTGTATGTGCCGTTCATTGGCGACCTCGTAGAAATCAAAGGTTCTGTGAAGCAGGTAGGTGTCTTTGAAATGAAGAATAAAGAGACCTTCCCTGACCTGTTGGAGTATGCCGGCGGGTATTTGAGCGATGCTTTGGAGGATGAAATCCAATTGGTCCGTAAGAACAAAGAGGGTTCGTTTGTGAAGGAATACAGCGGAGCGGAATTGGCCAAATTAACCTTTGAGGACGGCGATAAAGTGATCATTGCGACCCAAACCTCCGATAAGAAAGATTACGTCGAAGTGAATGGTTGGGTGGACTACCCTGGAATTTATGGGATTCGTGATTACCCTACGGTCAAAGAAGTGTTGATGAAAGTAGGCGTGCGTGAGGAAACGAGAATGGATGTGGCGTATTTAACGCGCACGAATCTCGACGGTACGCGCAGTCTAATTCGTTTTAATCCTGCGGCAGAATTAGAAGGCGCAGATGCACCTTTGCCGTTACAGCCTGAAGATCAGATTTTACTCTTCAATGTGCGCGACTTTACAGATAAGGCAACCGTGGCTATTGAAGGTGCCGTGCGTCAGCCGGGTGCTTTTGCCCTCGACGAGAATGCAAATGTGGCTTATTTGATCGATCTCGCGAAAGGCTTGCAAGAAGATGCGAAACTCGACCTCGCCTATCTATTCCGTGAGAACCCTGACGGTACCACAGAGATTGAAACCTTAAATCTGGAGGATATTTTAAGCGGTGCTGCATTCTTTGAATTGCGCGATAACGACGTCCTGCGTGTTTTAAGCGAAAAAGCATTTGTGGATGCCTCGACCGTAAGTATTGTAGGTGCTGTACGTAATCCTATTGAACTCACTGTAGACAGCGCCGTAACGGTAAAAGCCTTGATTGATTTAGCAAGCGGATTGAAGAAAGACGCGCGCACGGATCAAGCCTATATCTTCCGCACCTACCCGGACGGCTCGCAAGAGATTTTAACATTAGACTTGGCTGCTGAAATCGCTGTTGAAGATCCTATGCCACTAATGGATAAGGATCAGGTTCGCATCCTTTCTGAGCGCACCTATTACGACGGTGCGGTGCTGAGCATCTCTGGAGAAGTACGTAATGGACTAGAAATGCCGTACGACTCTACTATCACTTTAGACGAAGTATTGACATTAGCTGGCGGGTTAACCTTTGCAGGTGATTCTTCTAAGGTGGTTGTTTACCGCATCGCCTTTAACGGTAAAGACATTGGTAAGGTGAAAGAACTCACTTTAGATTCTAGAATGAGTGGTGACTTTACCTTTGAGCCTTTTGATGCGATTGTTGTACGCAAGAAGCCCGGATTCGAGTTCCAAGAATACGTAACCATCGGTGGTGAGGTTGCTTACCCAGGTCGATATGCCATACGTGAAGGAGAGAAAGTAGGTGAGTTGATTCGTAAAGCCGGTGGATTGACGAAAGAAGCTTTCCCTTCTGCTGCAAGTTTTACTCGTCAAGGAAAAGGGAAAGTGTTTATTTCTATTGACCGGATTCTACGCGTAGGAAATACCTACAACAACATTGAATTACTGCCTGGTGATGAACTCTTTATTCCAACCAAAGACATGACCGTAGAGATTCGTTTGGCGAATACGGAAGCGAGGGAATATGGTGCTTTTGCTGATACATATGCACATGAAAGCGTCAACGTGGCTTACGTGGCTGGAAAGTCTGCGCGCTGGTATGTGAAAAATATGGTGGGTGGCTTTGGTGATGATGCCAAACGTACAGACGTGAATGTAGTATATGCGAACGGTACCGTGAAAGACTTCAAATGGTACCGTCCTACGTACCGCTATCCAAAGGTAAAACCAGGGGCTATGGTCGTTGTAGGGGCGAAACCTGTGAAGGAGGAGAAAGATAAGCAGGAGAAACAACAATCGGATTTCGATTGGCAGGAGTTCTCTGGTAACTTCATGGCACAAATCACATCCTTATTAACTGTGGTAGTTTTGGCGACGCAATTGCAGTAAAATAGCTATTAAAACATCTTTAAGAAAACCCCGACATCGCGCGAGGTTTTTTTAATGGCTGAAATTCAGGGAATATATCAGTGACTTGTTTTCAATTCCATCAAAACAGCCGAACCGTATATTTGCAAAAGAACATTAAACCTAAATTCCATGCGCAGCCTACTCGCAACACTC
>CATAPZ010000075.1:0-4067 GCA_949486955.1 Cryomorphaceae bacterium
AGAGAAAATGCTACATCCGAGGCTCCGGAATTTTTCAATGCGTTCTTCAAAAAATTGGCCGGTTCAAATGAACTGCAACAAGCCTTGGAATCTGGCATGAGCGTCGAGGAGTGGGTGAATTCTTATCATAAAGAGTTGTACCTGTACAAGGAAAAGGCTTTTGAGTACTCTCTTTACAGTCTTGTCGAATTGCATAAGTCTAACTAAGCAAAATAAAAAACCCCGCACGAGGCGGGGTTTCTTTCTAAAGTCGAAAAGCAGATTATTTCCAGCCTTTCATTTCTTTCTCATAGCCGGCTCTGTAGGAATCAGGTGCTCCCATATCCATGGCTTTTTTACCCTGCTTTAGGGCCGCTTTGGTATCGCCTGCTGCGTAAAGAATTTTAGCCTTTACCCAATTCGTGTACCAGTATTCTGGATCTAGCTGTAAGGCAGTTTCGATGGTCGCTAGCGCTTTTTCATGATCGCCTTGACCGCTGTAGTAGTTTGCTGCATTTCTGTACGCGCGCTTAGCATCAGATAGTGCTTTTGCTACATTTTTACCGCTTTCACCATCAGAATCTACACCTAGGTTAACACTAACTTCTGTAGTGGCCCATTCTAGTACTAATTCGCCACCAGTCGTGCTCAATGCTTTGAAGCTCATCGTAAAGCTTTCATCAAAATCGCCAGTAGTGGCAGGTACAGTTGTGCGCAGTACATCGCTCTCTTGCGTGTAACCTGTATTTCCCCAAAGATTGGTTTGGGAAGATAAGATGATGGTCCACTCTTGTTCACCTGGAATGGTGAAAAGTGCATATTCTCCCGCAGGTACTGCATCACCATTAAGGGTAAAGTCAGTTGAGGCATTAAACTTTACGCAAGCATTCGCACCAGTACGCCATACTTCATTATAAGGCACGAGGTCCCCGAAAATGGCGCGTCCGCGCGTAGCAGGACGACTGTAGGTAATGCTAAAGTCCGTGAGACCTATTCTTTGGTCAACGGTAGAAGTTGGTGACGGTTGAGGTAGTTCTTGAGCTGATGCGCTCCAGCTGAGGCTTAGGGCCAATGCGCCCACAATCCATTTTCTCATGTATATTGTTTTTAGGTTGTCGTGAAGTTAAGTTAAAAAGTGCCTTGAAGGTTCACTTATAGCGCCATCATCTTTAATGCGGCAACAGCCGCTTCAACACCTTTGTTGCCGTGCTTACCACCACTTCGGTCGCGGCTCTGCTCGATGGTGTTGTCCGTGAGCACACAAAAGATAGTGGGTGCGTCGTAACTTAAGTTGAGTTCTGTAATGCCGTAAGTGACGCTCTGGCAAACGTAGTCGAAATGCTTTGTCTCACCTTGTATAACACAACCTACTGCAATAACAGCATCAGGATCGTGTGCATCGAGGACAGATTTAGCGCCAAAGGTGAGTTCAACTGCTCCCGGTACGTCTATTTCTAGAATACCCTCAGGTGCAACGCCGTGCTGAAGAAGCGTCTTTTTGGCTCCTTCTGCAAGACCGAAAGTGATTTCGTGATTCCACTCAGCGCGAATAATAGCTACGAGTTTGCCTTCTCCTGAAGGAACCTGCTCGTTGTTGGAGCTATCTAAATGCTGGTGTGCGGTTGCCATCTTATTTCAAGGCAGCAATAACGCCCTGGATACCCGCTGCTTGACGTGATTCAGGGTAGTCTTCTGCAATTCTTTCGTAAAGATTAACAGCCTTTGAAGCTTCGTCATTTGCTTCCAAAGCAAGACCTGCTTTCCACAAGAACAGTGGTGTAGTAAATGCGTTGTCAGTAGACTTAGCTGCCTTTTGGTAGAAATCTGCAGCATCGTCCATTTGACCAAGTTCTGCAAATGCATCACCAATAACACCCAATGCCATTGCACCTGTTGCGGTGTTCGAAGCGCTGTACTTGTCGAGTGTTTCGATAGCACTTTCGAAATCGCCAGTAGCAAAGTAGGCGAGGCCTGCGTAGTAGTGTGCGCTATTCCCAGCAGGAGTACTGCCGTATTCGTCCATGATGTCCAAGAAACCGTAGTTCCCACCATTACCATTCAAAGCGAGGTCCATAGAATCGGCCTCAAACCATTTGATAGCCTGTGCCATTTCGGTACCTGCTTCAGCGGTATTAGGGGCTACTACATAAGTATTGTATGCAAAGAAGGCTAGAACGACCGCAACAACGGCACCTACAGTGATGCCCACTTGTTTTGCGTTGTTTTCCAAAAACTGCTCAGTTTTAGTCAACGTTTGTTCTACATTATCAAATCCTAAGTTATCCTGCTGTGCAGGTGCATTCTTCTTAGCCATGGCTATATAATTATTGAGTCCGCCAAAAATAGTACAAATTTTGACTCTAGGAAGCCTATTTTTGTAGCTATGGACAAGCTTATCATTAGTGCTTTAGAATTGACTCATTTTAAGAACCATCGTACAACGCATTGGGACTTCAATGAAAAGGTCAACATCATTACCGGAAATAACGGTAATGGCAAGACCAATGTGCTCGATGCATTGCATTATCTAAGCTTGACTCGCTCGTACCTCGGTTCAACCGACAGTCAAAATATTACCCACGGTGAATCTATGGCGCTGATCAAGGCTAACCTGGAGCGTAAGGGAAGCGATCACAGTCTAGACATTGGCTTGAAAAAGGGGCAGAAGAAAAAGATCCGTCTGGATGGAAAAGAAGTTGAAAGATTGGCGGATCATATTGGCTATTTGCCGGTTGTCATGATTTCACCCATGGATAGAGACCTCATTTTGGATGCAGCTGAAACGCGTCGGAAGCTCGTTGACGCAACCATCAGCCAGAACAGTCGCAGCTATCTCAATGCGTTGATGAATTATAATAAGGCTTTAGGTCAGCGCAATACAACCTTAAAGTACTTTGCTTCTAACCGCACCTTTGATGCTTCATTGTTAGCACTTTACGATGACATAATGGTTGAAGAGGGTTCTGTTATATTTCAACATCGTAAAAGCTTTACCGAGGAGCTTCAGCCGGCCATTCAGCGCTTTTATGAGGTGTTGAGCGGTGGCAAAGAGGAGGTATCTGTAAAGTACAAGAGTTCATTGCATGAGAAAGGGCTGCGTGATCTATTGGCAGATAAATTAGACAAAGACAAAGTGTTACAGTATACTTCTGTGGGTACACATCGTGACGATCTGGTATTCGAACTAGGCGGTTACCCGATTAAGCGTGTCGGATCGCAAGGGCAGCAAAAAAGTTTCTTAATTGCATTGAAATTGGCTCAGTTTGAAATTGGCCGCAAACATTTAGGAATGTCGCCTTTGTTGCTTCTTGATGATATTTTTGACAAATTGGACGAAGACCGTGTTGCAAATCTTCTACAGCTTGTTAATACGGAGGACTTTGGGCAGATTTTTATTACCGATACCCACTCACAACGCATGAAAGAGCTGAGTGAGACGCTTCAGCTACAGCATACCACTTATGAAATCCAAGACGATGGCACGATCGAAGCGCTCTAACGAACAGACCATGGGAGAGGCCCTTGGACAGTGGCTTGACCGATACAGGCTACGCCAAGGAACCGACGACAGTCGTGTACTTCAGGCTTGGGACGAAGTTATGGGGCCGTCAGTGGCCCGCCAGACCTCTAGAAAAAAGGTTGAAAACGGTGTACTCGTCATTCAATTGGACAGTTCGGTAGTTCGAAAAGAACTGTTGATGGTCAAAGGAAAAATTGTAGTGGCGATTAACGAGCACGTAGGTCGTAATGCCATCAAGGATGTGCACATTTTCTAATCGCTAAGCAGATCGGGACGGCGCTCTTGCGTACGCTTTATGGCTTGCTTTTCACGCCAAAGTTCAATCTCTTTAAAATTTCCGCTGGTCAGCACTTCAGGTACTTTATGGCCTCTAAAATCTTCTGGGCGCGTGTATACTGGTGGCGCTAGAAGGTCGTCTTGAAAACTATCCGTCAGCGCTGAAGTCTCGTCGTTTAGTACGCCCGGAATTAATCTGATGATAGAGTCGCTAATAACTGCCGCCGCAAGTTCTCCGCCACTTAGCACATAGTCTCCAATGCTATATTCGTGCGTGATCCAGTGGTCGCGA
>CATAPZ010000076.1:0-7129 GCA_949486955.1 Cryomorphaceae bacterium
GTTGACGGTGCTCAGGTAGACAGTGCATTCTTCACTCCGAAGTACACGACCATTGACAGCATTCATTTTGAGACGGTCATTGAAGGGATGTACGATGTATTTGAGAGCGGTACAGCAAAGGCCGTGCGTTTGAAGCACATCTCCCAATGCGGAAAGACGGGTACTGCACAAAATCCGCACGGTCAGGACCACAGTATTTTCGTAAGCTTTGCCCCAAAGGATGACCCTAAAATTGCCATTGCCGTCATCATTGAAAACGGTTATTGGGGGTCTAGATGGGCAGCACCGATATCTAGTCTAATGACCGAGCTTTATCTCAGTGATACTGTTACTCGACCGAGACTCGAGCAACGCATGCTAGAAGGAGAACTGCACGAAGAATACCGCAAACAGCATCTTGCCATTTACGGGGAAGACAGCACTTACGAAGCGAACTTCTGATGGGTTACGGCAATAGAAATCGCGTTGGGTTCGATTGGATTTTGGTCAGCCTCTACTTTCTACTCTGCATATGGGGATGGATTAGTATTTATGCTGCCGTTTACAACGAAGAATCCGCTAGTATTTTTTCCTTGGATCAGGAGTATGGCAAACAGGGACTGTTCATTGTGGGAGGGCTCCTGATCATCTTTTTCACCATGATCACTAACTATAGGATATGGACCAATTTTGCACCTCTCTGGTATGCATTGAGCATTCTGCTATTGATCCTAGTTTTGTTTGTCGGCAAGAAAATAGGTGGTGCCCGAAGTTGGTTCGGACTTGGGGGATTTAGCCTGCAACCTTCAGAAGTTGGAAAATTTGCCACTGCATTGATGCTAGCCTTCTACGCAAGTTTGCCAAGGAAAACCATGAAGAATTGGCGCGATAGAATTCTAGGGATATCCATCTTAGGAGTGCCGGGTATTCTGATTGCGCTACAGCCGGATATGGGCTCAACTTTGGTTTACCTCAGTTTGATCTTCGTAGTGTATCGAGCCGGTATGCCGGGATATTACATCGGTATTGTACTCGCGGGTGTCGCGTTGGCGGTTGCTGGTTTAGTACTTCCCTTAAAAACCGCATTGCTTGCCTTGGGAATACTAGCGTTTCTTGTGTTTCTGTTTCTTCCCAAAAAAAGACGCTTCTTAATCTATAACGCCTTCTTTACCTCCATCTCCGCGGCGATCATGTACGGTGTTGGTTTTGTTATGGAACAAATCTTGGCACCGCACCAGCAAGTGCGAATCAAGGTATTGTTGGGCCTAGAAAACGATCCCTCGGGAGCCGGCTACAACACCCTACAATCTCTGATTGCTATAGGTTCAGGAGGATGGACCGGAAAGGGTTTCTTAAACGGTACACAAACTAAATTAGACTTCGTTCCTGCCCAAAGCACAGATTATATTTTCTGTACTGTTGGTGAAGAATGGGGCTTTTTAGGCACGTTCCTACTCATGCTCGCCTTTGGACTACTCATTGGTCGTATTATATGGCTTGCTGAGCGTCAGAAAGACGATTTTAGCCGATTCTATGGTTATGGCGTTGCCAGTATTTTCTTCACCCATTGGGTCATCAATATCGGTATGACCATCGGGCTATTCCCAACGGTGGGTATTCCTTTGCCATTCTTTAGCTACGGAGGCTCCTCACTATGGGGTTTTACCCTATTGTTATTCATCTTTATCAAGCTGGATGGCGAACGACAGAACAGACTTTCTTAAAGCATCTAAACTACCGTTCTCACTTATTGATGCGAATGTAACAACCTTCTAATCCCTAGTCATAAAAGAAATTAAAAGCAAAAAAAAACCACCCCTCGGGGTGGTTTTCTTTATCTGTTAAAGGCGCTGCTTAGAACATCAAGTGACGCTTGTCCTCGATATCTGCTTTGTCTTGTAATGCCTTGTATGCTTGAACACTCACTAGATTTCTCAAGCTCTGCTGAGTTGTGCGTGCTTGGTTTGAAAAATCAACAGTAGGTGCTGGTTGTGCAGGCTGGGTGATTGCAACAAATGCACCGCTCTCTCCAGCGATAACCTCGCTTAGTTCACCTGAAGGAATACCACAAATGGTTCCCACAACCTTAGCTTCGTTACCTACGCCTGCAATATTCGCCTGCCCCACCTTGAAGTTCAAAGTACGTACCTGCTTGCCTGCAGCAGTAGCGACATCTTCAATGCTTGCAGCACCGCTTAGGGCAGCCTCAAGACGCTCTTTAATGATTGCCTTCTTCGCTTCCTTTTTGGCAGCTTCCAAACATTGAGCAGCAACAGACTCATAAGGAGTCGTTCCTTCTTCTAGTTTATCAGTGAGGATAACTACAACGTATCCCTTACCGTCATTTTCCAAGAGGCCAATGTTTCCAATCTCACGATCGTCATCCCATGCCCAACGAACCACGCGACGAGAAGTACCCAAACCTGGAACCACCTCTTCAAATTGCGCAAGGTTTCTTGCAGGGCGCAAAGACAAGCCTTGCTCCATAGCCAATACGCGGTAGTCGTCAGAGCTCTGTGCAGATGCTGCGTATGTAGATGCTTGTCCATACAATGCTTGGATCGTTTCATCAGAAGGAAGGATTTCGCGAATTACTTGGCCAATTTTATAGGCTTGGTTCGCTCCTTTCTGATCAGTGATTTCGATGATGTGGAAACCAAACTGTGTTGGTACCAATCCTAAATCACCCTCTTTGCCGAAGTAACAGAAGTTCTCAAACGGCTTGGCCATCATACCGCGGCCAAAGTACCCTAAGTCGCCACCTTTCTCCTTAGCAACTACGTCCGAAGAATACTCCTGACTAATAGCTTCGAATGCAGATGGATTGTCTTGCAAGTATGCAAACAGGCTATCCGCCAAAGTCTTCGCTTCCATCGGCGTACGAGTAACGCTAGGATCTACTCGAGTAGCACCTGCGAATGGAATCAAAATGTGACGCGCCTGAACGCTATCTGCTAAAATTTTCTTGTCAACAAGCTTTACTACCGAGAACGAACCTCCTAAATCAATCGGTCCTTTCTGGTAACCTACATCCTGTCCGTCAACGAGCGTATCTATACCTGTACCCACCAACTGGTCGATCGTAAAGTACTCTGGAATAAAGCGAACATCGCTGTGCAAGTTCACAAACACACTGTCGTCTTCTGCAGAGAACCACTCCAATGAGAGTGCTGCTAATTCTGCCTTAAGAGCATCGCGATCAGCTTGCGAAGGTGCCAACGGGAAATTGATGTATTCAATGTTGCGACCGTCTTTCTGAGTAAACTCGTCTTTATGTGCATTATAGTACTTCTTCGCATCCGCTTCGGTTACCGTAATCTCGTCTTCGTTTACGTCGATGTAAGGCACATACACGTATTGAGCCGGGTGCTGAGCATCACTGCGAGCAAATTCTGCAGCTACCAATGAAGAAGGCATAAATACTGCCTTTTCAATAGCATTAGTGAATTTGAAGTTGTTCGCCTGATTAACTACAGCGTTCTCAAAAGACAACCATTGCGTCCACATTTCTGCGCTCTGCTCCGTAACGTCTTTGTTATCACGTACCTGTGCTAAGTAGCTCTTGAACATGTTCTCGTCGAACTGACCGTTCGCGCCGGCAAAGCTCTGGCGGATGTTTGGGTTATTGATGATATCAAGGTAGATCTCCTGCTGAGAAACGCTCATATCCGCAGCGTCTAGTTCTTCGCCGAGGATAGCATCTGACATGAAGTTGGTCCAAACAAAGTTCGCCAACTGCACGCTAGAAGTATTCGCGTATGTTTCAGGATTACCTGCTCTGAGCTCCTCCATCTTCTTGCTCACTTCTTGACGCGATAACTCCACGCCATTTACTGAACCAACGATGTTAGGATCTCCAAAAAACTTCGAACCTCCCGACTTAAACAAGTCGCCAAGTAAGAATGCCAAAAGTGCTACAAACACTACAACGATCAATAAACCTGAGCGTTGTCTAATGCGTTCAATTGTTGCCATTACTATGCAATTATTGTGATGAGTCTGCGAATATAAGATTTTGAGCCAATTAAATGGCCTTTACAAGCACCTCTTCGAGCCTATTGGACGTAGTTTTTTCTACGATAAATAAGTATTGGTCACTTCGCACGACCGTGCCCTTGGTTGGGATGCTCTGGTGCACATCTAAAATGTACCCTCCTAAGGTATTGTAATTCTCACTTTCAGGGATGCTCAATCCCCACTTTTCATTAATATCGCCTACCTCTAAACGAGTAGAAAACAACCACTCATTAGGACGAACTTCCTTCTCTAGAAGTGCCTCGGCATCGTGTTCATCCTCAATTTCGCCAAAAATCTCCTCAATAACATCTTCCAATGTAATTATACCGCTCGTTCCACCGTGCTCGTCCAAGACTATAGCGATATTGCGCTTTTCCTTGGTAAACAGATTCAAAATCTCATCCGCCCTCATGCTCTCTGGGATAAAACTCACCGGACGCAATACGCGCTGGAGGTTCTCGGGGCGACGAAAGAGCTCGAATGCATGCACGTAGCCAATAATCTTATCGATATTTTCATCAAATACAAGAAGCTTGGAATAGCCGCTTTCGATAAACAAAGCATGTACCTCCTTCAAATCGGTATTGACCTCAATACCTTCAATTTCCGTACGCGGAATCATAAACTCTCTTGCCTTGGTTTCAGGGAATTCTAAGGCGTTCTTAAAGATTTCTAACTCCGGGTCAACCTCTTCATCTCCCTCCACAGTTTTGGGTACACGTTCTCTAACATAATGGTCCAATTCCACCCGTCCAAAGTCATTGCTTTCTTCTTCTGCCTCAATTCTAAAGATGTACTTCAAGAAGAATTGGCTCACACCTAAAAGAAGGGCACTCGGTGCTCGAAGTACCCAGAAAATCAAATACGCAGGAACACTCAATACCTTCATGAGCCCTTCTGCATTTTGGCGAAAAATCGTCTTTGGTAAAAATTCAGCAAAGACCAGGATAATGATGGTTGAAATGGAGGTTTCCACGAGTAAAACCAGGTAGTCGAATGCAGACCAATGCTCAAAATAGGGCTCCATGAACTGATGCATGTAATTCCCATATAAGACCAGCGCTACATTGTTCCCAACCAGTATTGCCGCAATAAATGCCGCTGGCCGGTCGACTAAATAACCCAAAACGCGGTAGTTCCAACCGCCTTTTTGACGTTCAAGCTCAACATGAAGTTTGTTGATGCTCAGATACGCCATTTCCAACCCTGAGAACAGGGCCGAAAACAAAATAGACGCTATGATGATAGTAGTGATTTGCACTATTTATTCATCTGCTTCAAACGGCTGTTTCGGCGCAAGAAATACATAAAGACAGCTGCCCCTAAGAACAGAGAAAACTTAATCGTTCGGTTCCAATCGCCCCACCCCATATATACCTCAACAGCACTCACAGCTGCCACCGCGAGCCATAAAAGTTCTACTACGCGCATTGCTTTATTCATCGTTTACTGTGATTTCACCCTGAACCTTAAAGATTCGGTAATTATTAAATTCTTGATCGGCCTCGAAACCTAAACCAGTGATCAACTGCCCTTCGGTTTCTATGGTCACCTTTTTATCTGTATACAATCGTTCCTCTTTCTTATCCCAGAACAGAAGTTCAGTCAGCATTTGCTCACCTTTTCCGTTGCGCACTATCACATTACCGCCAATCGCCCATAGATCGCTTTTCTTATCCTGGTGTGCGGTATCCGCTGTCATCACCGTTGAGCTCATCTCTGGACCATTGTAAAAGCGCACGTTTAGTCCGCCTCCGAAAAATACATATGGCGGTTCCATGTTGCCATAATCCTGCACTAAGGCAGCATCAATTTCAAGGATATTTATGCCACTATCGCTGTAGACGATGTTGGCATGACGTTGTTCGTTCAAGGGGTAATTGACCAAAGGTGCATTGATTTCTTCAACAACGTTCTCGTCGTTGGTACACGAAGAAAACGCAAGCAAAACGAGGGCGAAAGAAACAATATGTTGGAGGTTCCTGTACAATGCTGGTGCTGTCAATTATCCTTTCAAATGTAGGCCAAAAAAAACTCCCCGAGGCCGCGCCTCGGGGAGTTCACAAAATTTATTGTCTCGTGTTTAGTAGAACTTCACACTTACTGTTTCATTGATCCAACATCCGATGTTGATCTGATCACCTTCTTTAAAGCCAAGCTGGAACGCTACACCTTTATCCGGTACTGCTGCGCTGTATGCAGCGATCAATTTAGACGCTTTATCTGCAATAGTTGGGTCAATACTGCGTGCATAGCTTAGCTTGTTGATTGCTGCCCAGTAAACGGCATTTTTTTCAACAGCGTTTGAACCACATTGACCTGCAGCATCAGCATACAGTGTCGCCAAATACAAGTACGGGTTCCCCCAATCCTTACGAAGCTGTCCTGCTTTCAAACAGTTGCTCTTCGCAGAAGACATTGCACCCATCTTATTGTTTACATACGCAAGACCCATGTAATCGTCTGCAGTTTTGCGCAAGTCCTCTTCCTGGTCAATAGCTTCCGTATAGTACTTTTTAGCCATCGCCCAGTCGCTCTTGCGAACACCTAGTTTTGCCATAGAACGTGCAGCGCTTGCAGAAGGCTCTAAAGAGTATAGACGCTCTGCGATCAACAAGAATACAGGGTTATCTGTACAGCTTGCCATTTCGCCGTCCTCACCTTCACGCTCTTTCTGAAGCATCTTCGCAGCACGCTTCAACCACTCTACGTCGTCTTGGTGCTCGTTGAATTTCTCTTCGTTGTAGATAAGGGCAAGTTTCTCACACGTTAACAACGGAGACAACGCCTTCTCAATGTTGCTCTGAACTTTATCGTAGTTCGGCAATGTCTTTTGAGCGCGTGCTAAGGCTTTGTTTTCTTTAGAAGACAATTCTACTGAATCTGCTTTGGCGCTAAGGTTTGAAATCTCATTGCTGTATTGCATGGAGTTGTATTCCAATGCTTCGATCACATTGTTGTACACTGCGAACAAGGCGTCCACATCTTTGGTAATGTTGAACAACTTAATGTTTGTTAGGAAGTAGGCATTCAGCTGAGAAGCAGACATGTCATTACCTGCAACAGCGTATGCTGCTTCGAAAAGGACAGCTGCAGCTTCCACGCTGTCTTTGTTGTACTTGATGTACTTCGA
>CATAPZ010000077.1:0-18050 GCA_949486955.1 Cryomorphaceae bacterium
AAGTTTTCACCCAGATCGCCGTCTTTATCGTAAAAACTGATACGCATATAGACACTATCCTGGTACTCCTGAACGGTACCAGGACTCACCTCCTCGAGGCTTATTTCAGGAGCGTGAGTTCTATTTCTACCGCACGAAACGGCCAGTACTGCAAGCAAAAATAAAATGGACTTTCTCATCACTTAATGTAAAAGCTACAATGGTCCTTGTACCACCAAGGTGAATCAAGTTCAGGACTGTTCACTGTATTGTCGCCATCTGAGTACCGGAGGTAGAAATAGTTCGTGTCTCCAACAGTGAAAGTATTCGGTGGGAAAGCTACTGTCCAATAATCGCCAAAGTAAAACTGCGCATCGAAAGAAGTCGTTGCGGTGTATTCATCGCTATGGCTGAGGAAAAACTTGAAGTTTGAGAACTGCACAGGAAGCGTCATATCGTCGCTCATGTGAAACAAGAATCTTACGGTGTCATTGGCTTCAACCTCAAACGGAAACTCCCAGCCTTGACGGGTGTTGTCTATTCTATTTCCGTTCCAATTTACATCGCCAGAAAAAGCCACATACCAATCAAATCTAGGCACCTCGTTTGGTGCAAGAGGCTCCTCACCTCTTACATCTTTGGCGCCACCATTTATCCAAGCGACTACCTTATCAATCTCGGCTTGACTAAGAGGCGGCGCATAAAGTGGCATCTGACCAAGGGTGTCATTGGTTGTGGTAATACGGTTATACATCCATGATGCCCCTATATCACCAGGCACAACGCGGTGCTCGTAGGTAAGGTCTTCATCATTTTTAGTCACCGGATGATAAACGAGTGTGTTATAACTGCCTTCGATAGTTCTAAAATCCGGCTCAAAGGTCCCATCGTGACAAGCTGGGTTCGCACACTTTGGCTCTAAAATATTCTTATGGATGTCTGCAAAGCCGGTCAATGCCGTAGAGTCTTCGTCGTTGTTTAAATCGTCCCATGGATTGGGTGCGACTTCTCTAGAACATGAAAGCACTATGGCTAAAACTGCAGAAAGAATGACTAGCCTTCTCATGAAAATGCACTTTGTAATACGTTGCCCGGAAGGCTAACATCAATATCTTGACGGAATCCTAGAATATCTGCTATGGTAGGAACGACATCTACAGTAGCTCCTAAATCTGTATTCACGGAATCTTGATTCACTACTCCGTCTGGACCTATGACCATACAGAATACATCACGAGCCATTGGATCACCATTGGTATGATCTAGAGCAGCACGGCCGTTTTGATCAATAATACTATTGGCATTTAGGTTACGACCAATCTCCGGCATAACGATCAAGACAGTATCGTCTTTCATTCCCGGCGTACTTTGAATGGTATCCCAAAGGTGAGCCACGGCGTAATCCGCGCGGTTCAGAGCATTACAATATTCACTAAAGTTCTCGTGAGCTACATCGACATTAAATAGATTTACTACGGTCAATTCTGGCTGGAACTTCTTAATCAACTCCTCGGCAAAAAAGACATTATACTGGTCGCCACTCATCCAAGAAGGGATACTCCAAGGGTTGTTTAGCTGACCCGTGACTCGCTTGTTTTGCATTTCAGTCATCCAAGCCACCATCTCTTCTCTATCGTCGGCACTATTGATAACGCCACTGTTCAATGAATAGGTCTTCTTGAAATTGCTATCCATATAGGCCTGCAGGTCTTTGATGGTAGAAGCTTTCTGATCCGTAAACTCCAATTCATGACGCAAGTTTGTACTTACATCCCACCCGAAAAATGGATTTGGCGCTATTTGATTGGCAGCATAATTAAGACCATAATCAGGATGAGAACTATGATTGAGCAGGGGATAAAGGTTGTTACTATGGCTGATCCACCATGCGTTTCGTGCCGCGTGAACAGGACTGTTGTGCTTACGATACAATTCAAATACCGTCGGTATTGGTGGATTTGTCCGAAGACTCAAGTTGCTATTGGTATGTTGCCCTGTTATGGCAGAGGTGTGGCCATTGAAGTGCCCTGTTGGACCGTCACTGAATTTAATGTTGGTGAACAGGGTACCGTATTCCTGAAGTGTTTTACTCAAGGGTGAAGAAGGCATAGAATCTATGCTTCCTGCTATATCGCTGCTTATGCTCGAATTGCCTTTAAGCATATGAGGCATGAGATTACCTTCATTTTTTAAAACCGATTCAAGGTTTCGAACACCACCTGAAAACAGACAGAATACGACATGGTTTGCTCTTCTTGACCCCGTGGCAGCAAACAAGCGTCCCGATGGTAGAATAGTAGGTACTGCAATGGACGCTGCACCAAGTGCGCTCTTCTTTATAAAGGATCTGCGGTCCATATCAATAGTATTTATATTCTTGGCAGGTCATAAACACATAGTAAACGTCCTTTGCCGTTAAATCCGTTTGTTCCATCAATTGGCTCTCCCAGAAAGCCAACTCAAAATCGCTAGGGTCACGCAGCAAAAACTTTCTGTAGGTATCGGAAATGAATGCAGACCTATCTGCAGCAATGGCAGCATCAGAGGGCAAATCTAGATCTGGCGATACTAGCATGGTCTGTACAATTTCATCAATGATTAATTCCTTGTCGCCGAACGATATGTACGCTTTACGCATTGTACTCAACACGTCCGGAGGTACCTCTTCACCGAATAAATCCCTATAGGCAATACTCATAAACTGAAGGTCGTCCTTTAGTTCCGTCTTGTTTCCTTCATTCGAAGGTTCAAGTGTCCCCACATCATAAACCACATCGTTTGAGCAGGATGCTAAGACCATTGCGATTATCGCTATGTAAAACCTAACTGTTGACATATTCTGAGCTAGTTAAAATGTAGCGTTGAAGTTCAGTCCGGGTCCAATTCTGTTGGATTAGATTCAAATACTTTAAGGTCTCATTGGTGTTTGGCGTACGATTATAGTAAGATTCAAAAAGCGAAATCACCATACCCTGCTCGTACTCGCCACTACTAAAAATGATATTCAAAAAATCTGCTTTGGAGTTTCCGTTGGTTCCGTACAAGAGCGCCCATTGACGATCTACCATATCTGAGGCTTGTGCCAGCTCCACATCCGTCGGATAACGGTGAAAGAAATGCTGATAAATGCTCACTACAAAATTTTCGGTTCCGGCGTTTATTTCGTCATAGTTATACAAGCGTACCATCCATGAACTCAATGCTGTATAGGAGGTGTCTCCCTCGAACCAACCTTGCATTGCCTTTATATGATCGTTCGATTTTTCAAGAAGCATGCCCCACCAAGCAGCATCGCCCGGAGAGGAAGCGTTGTCGTACTGTTCTTGGAACCAATCCCTATCGTCGTAAACGCTCCCAGTATCTACACCATCAACGAGACGGTCAGATAAGAACTGCCATGCCGCCCATTTTGAGGTCGGTCTGTTTTGCAGACCGAGAATGTACATGTTGCGAATTTCCCTGTCGTACCTATCCACATCAAGTTGACCTAAAGCAGTGGCCAATTCCGCATCACTTGGTTTTCTATTCAACAAGGCGATGTACGTCCTGTTGATGTAGTTTTCTAGCTCCACATTGGTTATAGTAGAATCTGCAGGCAACTGGTCGACAGGAATCACCGTATTGGAGCACGATGGTGCTAAAACCACCGCTAAAACACAGAATATGAAGGGAATAAAGTGACGCATACCGGAAAGATAACGCCAAAAATCCGGCCGAAATACCCTTTACTTCAAAAAATCAAGCAATTCAGGAATCCGGGTGATTTCAAAAGTGAATTGTTCGGTGTGTCTCAAAGACTTAGGATTAAAAAACACTTGATCGATACCTTGGTTACGTGCACCAACACAATCTGCAACAAGATTATCGCCAATCATAAGACTCTCTTTACGCTCTGCCCCGGTGCGAGATAAGGCAGCACGGAAAATTTTAGGATCAGGCTTATTCACGCCCACCTCATCGCTACAAAGCAGGAGATCAAAATAGTGCTTTAGACCACTCTCGGTGAACTTGATGGTCTGACTTTCTGTGAAGCCGTTCGTTATGATGTGCATCTTATACCCTCTTTGGGCCAAGGTCTCCAACGTTTCCTTGGTCCCCTCAATGAGGTGCTGGCCATACGGGGTCTCCTCGATGTAACACTGCTCCAACGTCCAGGCGACCTCGTCTGCTACTACTCCAAAATGAGCAAACGTTTCTTTAAAACGGGACGCCCTCAGAGTAGCTTTGTCAATTTCGCCTTTACGATAGAGCTCCCATTTTTGTTCATTGATCACCAAATAAAGAGGATAGAAATCTTCAAATGAAGGAATACCTAATCCCGCTAAACCTAAATCCTTGAAAAGCTTTCTAAGTGAATGTTCAGAGTTCTTTTCAAAATCCCAAAGTGTGTGGTCCCAATCAAAAAAAAGGTGCTTGTAACTCATCGTGTAGATTTTGATTTCAAAAGTTTAATAGGGAATGGAAGCTGATTTTCAACGTGCATGTAGAACGGTTCATCCTTTGCGCCGAAGCCGCTGTAAAACCGCTTTAAACCAGGAATTGACGATCCTTCAAAATCTATAATATGCGACCTGCCGGCGGTACTTTTAATGTGCTGGTCAATTAGCCAAGTACTTACTCCGTGGTCTTTCCCCCAATCTGTGGAGGCATTCAGTAAGAGGGTACTTCTACCCTCGTGAATAATCCAAAACTGGGCGCCACAGAGCTGGTTGTATTCATCACGAACGGCATACAATACGCCACGCTTTTGATAATGACAGAACTCAAGCAATTTGCCTAAGCGGTTAAAACTTTCGGCTGGAATAGCTGTTTTTTCCCTCACATTATTTTGCCAAAGCTGAACAGCATCTTGAACCGTTGCCCATTCAGCCAATTCAAAACGAGCAGCATCTGCCTTCTTCAAGTTTCGTTTGTTCTGAGAACTGTATGCTTTGAAAAGTACCTCATAATCGGCGGAGGTATCAACGATGAAATTAGAAAACTGTTTAGGTTTAAACCCTGCAGGCATAGGCGTACCGGGACTAAAGAAGTACTCCAGATACTTCACATGTTGAAGAGATTCCTCTACGAGTCCCGTGACAATTTCTGCAGTTAACGGAATCTTTGAATAAGGACCCAAGGCCTGTGTTCCATAAGGTCGAGTAGAATATAATTGCCCGAATTTCTTCTGAATAAACAATGGTAATACGGCTTCGTAATCGCCAATAACCAATGCTTGCCATTGATCTGTGAGCCAATTCAGATACCAACTAAAACCATACGGCTGAGGATTGGAAGTTGCGGCAACGCACGCATCCCACTTTTCAAAATCAATCTGAGTGTGCTCTAAGAATTTAATGGTGCGCTGCATCGAGTAGTCGTTTGAATAATTGAACCCATCCATCGCTATTGGGTTCATGCTCACCAAAAGTTCTATTGTGCCAAATGACACGGTAATGTCCACCGACGGATTTTAATTCCTTGTGCCAAGACAGCATGAGCGGCTCCGCCTCCTGCGCATCGAGCTCCTTATACATGGCATAAGTAGTATCCATATAGACAAATGGGTGAATGGTCAAAGGCAGGATGGATTCGTATTCTAAGTCATAGAACGGATACGGCACAGCAATACTCGCGCGATACCCTGCCTCTTCGGCATATCCCATGCTATGGTCGTTTTCAACACCTAGATTTACCAAAGTCCTGAACGTCGCGGGCATCTTCATTTTCAGATAATGTTGTCGAGAATGGGCGACCGGTCGACGCAAGATGGTTTCCAAGCGATCTCGTTCTTCACGAACCGCTTCTTCTTCACTGTCCGAAGCATAAGATGGGTGTATTCCGACCTCTGCCCAATCGGCTAACTCACGTAACTTAACCGCCGCATCTGTACTGTATGGGCTAATATTTCTATCGTTCGGTCCAAATTTCGAAAGCAGCATGAAATAGCGCATTTTAATGCCGTATTTCTTGCACCAATTGCGTTGCTTTCTGAAAGTATCGTAAGGATCCCGCTTGAATCCAAAGAGTACTGAAGTACGGAAGCGCCAAGTCGTCCAATCTAGGTTTTTTATATCTCGGAAGTAAGCCCCCACAATGCGCAAAGAACCTTTGCCCTTAAACGCAAACATGTTATCAATATCCATCGTCGGCTCAAAGCGGTAGTGCTCCGCCAATGAAAAAGAGGTACCAAATAAAAGCTGCCCTATTTTAAGGGCCCAAAGATTAACCAATGGCTGATTCAAAAAGCCGTTCTTATAGGCAAAGCTTTCTTGTGCCGGAAATCTTCCGTGCTTATCCGCGATATATGGGAGGTATTCTTCATAGCGCGATGCCAAGTAAAAGCTCGCTGCCAATGGATCAAACGGAACATCCCCTATTCGTCTACTGCAAAATACAGTCAGCGATTCCCACTTCGTACAAGGAAAATCTTGCTCAACGAGCTCACTCTCCCAGAGCAGACCGTGTGGTGATATATGAAAAGAGCCTTCGATAGGATCCGGACTGTAATTCACCTTCATTCCTTGCGCCCCATTAAAAGCATCTACATCACTGTAGATCTTTAAATCACACTTCATCGCATGTTTAAAAAACACGCGTGCTGCCCAAATAAAACGGCTAGATGTTTCTTTAGAATAAAGTGCAATTAAGGCATCCATTGGCCACCGTTTACATGTAGGGTCTGTCCCGTAGTGAATGGACTATTGATTAAGTAGTCTATTGTTCGACCTATCTGGCTTGCATCTCCAAAGGAGCCCTTTGGAATGGTGGTCTTTATCTGTTCTAGCATGGCCTCAGGCACATCATAAAGCATCCCCGCCTCCATGTAGCCATAGGCAATTGTATTGGCGGTAATGCCCTTGTTGGCAACATCGATGGCTATACCTCGCGCATAACCTTCAAGTGCACTTTTCGAGGCCGCGTAGCCACTGGTGCCAAAACTTGGCTTATGCGCAACGACCGAACTCACGTTAATAATTCGACCCGTTCCTTGAGCGCGAAGAAGCGGCAGCGCCTTCGAAGAACAGCGTACAGCCGAAAAGAAATTGATTTGAAAGAGGCGCTCCATCTCTGTAGCGTCCAACTTCCATGCAGCCGCAGCGTGCGCAATACCCGCATTATTTACCAGTACATCTAACCCACCGTTTTCAGCAACCCATTCAAAGAGCGCCTCTACATCAGATTCTACCGTTAAATCCGCCTGAAAGACGGGTGCATCTATTCCTGCATCCTTCAGAAAACTCTCCAAAGTAGCAGTCCTCGAGCGCGTTGTCAGCAGCATCGAGTGGCCTAATTCGTGCAATACTGGTAGGACCGCCTTCGCGATACCACCACCTGCTCCTGTTATTAAAATTCTGCTCATGAACCTTGTGGCGTATACATGGTAACGCCCCGTAGAGCGTATTCTTCCAAAAGTATGGATTTCATTTGAGCTGCATCCACCAGTAAAGCGGGTGCTTCCCCAACGGTAACGTGCTTAAGTGCACCTTTAGTTTCCAATAGAGGAATGAGTCCATCACATTCCCGCTTATTACTCCATACTGGATTGTGAACTGTTGAAGTGATGCTAAGCGTTCGGCCCTGCAAAAGAACATTAAACGTTTTACGATGGTCGAGATAAATTGGGAACTTAAAATCCTCATGACCTATAGCATCCTCCACGGCATGCAAAGAGGTGCCTGAATTAATTAAGGTGGTTCCTATGTACAATATCTGACCCTCATGTTCCATGTGTTTTCGCCATGGACTGTTAGCACCATAAGAGGTAGAATCTGTATGATGTAATGAAGTATATGCTTCAGCACGAGGACCATAGGCTGCTACAGGTTCTAAAGGGTGCGCACTACGATGGGATGCTACATTCGCCCTAAAATACTCGGTGATCGCACCCATTTTTGAAGGAGTTGAAGCAACATCAAATAATGCTAACTCGTGTTTTGCTTGTAACGTAACTACTGGTGAAGTGGGCATTAATAAGGTTGAAGATGGATGCAATGAATCTTGTAGAGCTGCAACTACAGTCGCAGGACCGCCTTCTACATAACCTATTTTGCTCATCGCACTATGCACCAACAGATCCCTTTCCGCATCCACACCTGCTTCTTTCAAAGCGGCTAGAAGTTTCTCCCTAGTCCAAACAGCGCCAGCGGCACGCTTTTGTTCCAAAATTTTACGCTGTTGCTTTTTCTTCCTTGTCCTATTCCATTCCAACAAGACCGTTGGAACCATGCTTCTTATGGTATCTCTAACGCTCATTCAGTAGTGTGTCTAAAAAATATTTCGTTGCCCAATTCGGCAATCCAAACGGTTCGTACCGACCCCATAATGGGAAACTGCCTTGCAATGCCCCAAGGGAATCCTTCGACTGACGCGCTCCTCTGCGAGCGATCACACAAAGCAGTGTATTCATCTTCTCATAAGCTTCTTTCCAGATAGCCTCTCCCGTTACCTCATACATGCTATACCACACAATGGCGAGCTGAGCCCCTCCTGTGGGTATAAAGGCCTCTACGCCGTTCCAGTTTGATGTGTAGCGGCCGTTTAAAATACCACGCGTTAAAAAATCGGTCGCTAAAACTCTAGCGGGCAAAATTGCCGCTGCTTTAAAGTCGTCATTTTTCAACGCCAGTCCTGCATTCCACATACCGTCAATGGTATAGGCTATGGTATGTATAATAGGCTTATCGTTCTTGTGCTGGGTATTGTCACAGTTGGCAAACCAGCCGACTTCATTTTGCTGGGTACAGACCCAAGTCAAATGTCTATGTGCAAAGCCTTCCCAAGCCGCTTTGTGCTCTTCAAAGTGCGGGAGCCAATCTAAAATAGGCGCCACCACATAACTGCCGTACACACGAATGGCACCCATGTAATCATTGGTTGCAAATCTGCCGTGCTCATCCAACTGTTGCCATATCCAGTGAATACAACGCTCTGATGCATCCTTCCATCGAGGATCCCCATTGAACTCATATAAAGCAAGCATACCCCGGAGAATCTGGCCACTATTGAATACCACTGATGGCCTGTTCTGTTCGATATAACCTCCCGGCCAGCCACCGTCGTTGTGCTGAACGGTCAACAACCACTCCCCTGCTTTAAGGGCAGCGTTTACTGCTTCTTCCGACCACTGTGCTTTATTGTAAGCGGCATATCGTAACAACGAAGGGATGATATATCCTGTCGTTTCTGGGTAGTCACTGGTCCAGCCGCTATTGAAATAATAGGTGCCGCAGCCGGCTGTATTGCCTTGCTCTTGAGAGTAAATGAGCCATTTCGCGGCGTGATGCAAGCATTGCTCCTTTCCCGCTTCGTCTAAATCTTCCGTGTAGGAAGGTAGGTACATAAGCTTGTTCAGTTCCGCAAATAGGAACCGCCAATGGTCATACTTTCCTAAAAATGATTTCCAATTCTGCAGGTAACGTAGCGCTCCCATTTACATCAAGCCTTGATCTGAAAAGCTAAAGTAGCCACTTCGCGTCACAATAAGGTGGTCAAGCACGGTCATATCCAAGGTTTTTGCCGCAGAAACAAGCTTTTTGGTCATTCGCTTGTCATTCTCGCTGGGATAAAGGGCACCGGAGGGGTGGTTATGTGCTACAATCATTGCTGTAGCTGCCCACTGAAGGGCCTTTTTCATTACCACCCTCACATCGGTAACCGTCCCTGTTATCCCACCCTTGAACAACTGCTGACAGGTAAGCGGAACATGTGCCCTATTGAGGTAGAGGACATGAAATTCTTCATGAGCTAGCGCTTGTAAAGGGTAAAAGTGAGGAAGAGCATCGCCGCTTTTTTTAATACTTTGAGGCAGGTCTTTCGGCGCATTCCAAGCGCGATGTAAGGCAAGCATGGCCATGATCTGTTTTGCCTTTGTAGGACCTATTCCTTTGATGCTGCACAATGCTTTCTCGTCCATCTGCATTAAATGAGATAAACTTTTAAACTGGTTTGAAAATTCCGCTGCCATATCATCTACATTTTGATAACGGCTCGCGCCATTGAGCACATAACTGAGCAATTGGGATTCCGTCCATTGATGGCAGTTGCTTTGAAAATCCATAATTCGGGGTTTAGGTTTCTTTAAAAGTTCTGCCATCCACCTTAAAAATCCTACATTTAGTCCCGTGAAAATCGCAATACTTGGATCCCGGGGAATTCCCAACCGCTATGGCGGGTTTGAAGAAATGGCTGAACGTGTTTGCCCCTTGTGGGTACGTGCCGGTCATCAGGTTACAGTATACACGGTAAGCGATCATCCCGAACCGCTCGAAAACTTTGAGGGCGTTGAGATTACTCATATTTTCAACCCTGAAAATTCATTGGGTTTAGCGGGCCAATTCATCTACGACCTTCGTTGTATCCTAGACGCAAAGAAGAAGGACTACGACATCATCTTACAGCTAGGTTATACCACTTCAGGCATATGGTCCTTTCTATGGCCAAAGCAAAAAACCGTCACGAACATGGACGGGTTGGAGCACCAAAGAGCCAAATACAAGGGTCCCCTCGCCCCTTTCCTAAGATGGTCCGAGCGCAGAGCGGCCAAACGTTCAAAACTTTTAGTTGCTGACAATCCTATGATTGCCGACTACCTGACTAAATACAAGACGCCCTGTACAACCATCGCCTATGGTGCGGAAATCGTTTCAACATCCGATACAGAGCTTCTCAAGAGCAAGGGTCTGCCCACTGAAGATTTTGTGCTTCACATTGGTCGTGTGCAACCAGATAATCACGTGAAGGAGATTTTAGAATCGGCCAAAGAGAGTGGGAAAACCCTCGTAGCTGTTGGTGATTACTCTACAACCTATGGAAAGAAACTCTACAGAAAGTATCAAGCTTGTGAGAATATTGTCTTTCCAGGTTCCATTTATGAAAAAGACGTAGTGAACGCACTGCGTAAAAATTGCGAAGCTTACCTGCACGGACATAGCGCAGGCGGTACAAACCCCGCACTGCTAGAAGCCATGGGATGTGGCGCCTTCGTTCTTGCCCACAGCAATCCGTTCAACGCAAGTGTTTTGGGTGGCTTAGGCGGCTTGTGGGACAGCGAGGAAGAATTGACCGCGATGCTTCAAAACCTTCCTAATAAAGAGGTACAAATCGAGCAAGGAGCCTTGGCGCAAGCTAGGATTGAAGCGCACTTTAATTGGCCCAAAATTGCCCAGGAATACCTCGCAGCTTTTGAGGGCATCAACTAAAAAGCCCCACCAAAACTGGCAGGGCTTCCTTTTATGAAATCTTAATGGATTAGATGATCAACATCGCATCGCCAAAGGCCAGGAAGCGGTACTTCTCTTTGATGGCAACATTGATGGCATGCATCGCAAGGTCGTGACCCAACATTGCACTGTTCATCATCAATAATGTAGAACCTGGAGGATGGAAATTCGTTACCATCGCGTTCGGGATCTTTACTTCATACGGCGGGAAGATGAACTTGTTGGTCCAACCTTCCGTCTCAGTGACACGTCCACCTGTAGTAAGCGAACTTTCCAATGTTCTCACCGTAGTGGTGCCAATGGCACACACACGACGCTTATTGGCAAGAGCTTCATTTACCACATCTGCAGTAGACTGAGGCATGATGAACTGCTCACTGTCCATTTTGTGCTTGCTCAAATCTTCAACCTCGACAGGGCGGAACGTTCCAAGACCTACATGGTGGGTCAATTCTGGCAAGTGAACACCCTTAATCTCCAAACGCTTCATCAAATGTTTTGAGAAGTGCAAACCTGCAACAGGAGCGGCAACAGCGCCTTCTTCTTTTGCAAAGATGGTTTGGTAACGCTCAGCGTCGTCGATGGTAGGCTCGCGATCAATATATTTCGGAAGCGGTGTTTCACCCATCTCGGTCAATTTCGCACGGAATTCCTCGTAAGAACCGTCAAACAAGAAACGCAGTGTACGTCCACGTGAAGTGGTATTATCAATAACCTCAGCAACCAACGAATCGTCTTCACCGAAGTAGAGTTTATTCCCAATACGAATCTTTCTCGCCGGATCAACAAGAACATCCCAAAGACGGCTCTCAGCATTCAATTCACGAAGCAAGAACACCTCAATACGCGCACCAGTCTTCTCCTTGTTCCCCCACATTCGGGCAGGAAAAACCTTTGTATTGTTGAGCACCATGACATCACCGTCGTCGAAATAATCGATCAATTGGTGGAAGTGCTTGTGTTCGATTTCGCCGGTGTCCTTGTGGACCACCATCAACCTGCTGTCGTCTCTGTGCAAAGTTGGTTCCTGCGCGATCAGTTCCTTTGGGAGCTCATACGCGAAGTGAGAAAGTTTCATTTTCATAGCTTACGGGCTTTGAAATTTTGAATTAATAAGAATACAAAGGTACGATTTCGATACCCCCCTTGTCAAGTTTTTGACAAACCAATTGACATTGAACAATGCATTTGCGAACTTTGTTATATCTACGCGCCATGAGTTCCCGAACAGATAGCAATTAACTAGAGCATGGGAATTAATCTTCTTGATCAATTGAACGGCATT
Source organism: Cryomorphaceae bacterium (assembly GCA_949486955.1). Classification (GTDB taxonomy): domain Bacteria; phylum Bacteroidota; class Bacteroidia; order Flavobacteriales; family Schleiferiaceae; genus UBA10364. The sequence continues at coordinate 12,466 of CATAPZ010000077.1, forward strand.
CGTTCAAAGAACACACAACCGACTAACGCTGAAATCCTTGCAGGTTTCGAGGCGCTTCTTTCACAACCTACAGAAGGCGAACGCATCCTAGGCAACCTGTTTACCTCTGAAGGAAATAGTGAAGTACTGAACTTTGATGCACTGGAGGCATCGCGTATCTACCACATCGAAGACATCAAAAAGCTTTGTGTGGATTACCGCTTGCGTTTCCTGGATTCGAAACACTTTAACGGTACGTTTCCTGCTGAGGCACTTGATGCAATCAAGGCCTTTGAGAAAGCACAGGAACGCGAGATTACCGGTTTTAAAATGATTGCTCCTGCAGGCATGTTCAAACTTGCAGAAAAAGACAAAGACCCGCTATTATTCGTGCCTATGGGCGGTGGCTACCACTACCTGTTGGCTCAATGGGGAAATGATTTGCACCCGTTGCGCAAGGCTTTGGTATATCCTTTTAGAGATTTCGAAAGCTTAATGAAGACCGTGTTCTTCTTTTGCTTGGCGGTGGCGTTGCTGTTCCCAGAGAACCTAATGAGAGGCCCGAAGGACACCGGTACCATTTTGCATATTCGCGTGATTTTCTTCTTCTGGATGGTGTTCTCTACTGGGGCAATGACGGCACTATACGGCTTCAGCCGCATGAAGAATTTCAATGCAAATCTTTGGAAGAGTAAATACCTCGACTAACGCTCGAGGACTTCTTTAAAAGATTCAGACCATTGTATCGGGTCTTTCGCGCCATCGGCCTCGAAAGACCCGATTTTTGTTCGACGCAATCCGCTGAGATGCGCACCTGAATTAAGGGCCTTGCCCAGGTCGTGTGCTAAAGAGCGGATGTAGGTTCCTTTGCCACAAAGTACCCGTATAGCGAGCACGTTGTTTTCAAAAGACAAGATTTCTAGTTCATGGATGGTGATACTGCGCGGCTCCACTATGACCTCCTCTCCGGCACGCGCTTTCTCGTAGATGCGAACACCGCCCTGCTTAATTGCTGAAAATATGGGCGGGTATTGTTGGATATCGCCAGTAAACTGTGGAAGAACAGCTTCAATAGCTCCACGGTCGATATGCGCTGTAGGAAATGTGGCATCTATCTCACTTTCTAAATCATAGGAAGGCGTTGTGCCACCAAAAGTGATTTGCGCTACATACTCTTTGCTTTGCCCCATGTAGGCACTTATTTCCTTGGTCTTCTTCCCTACGCAAATAATCAATAGCCCAGTGGCAAGAGGATCTAGAGTACCGGCATGGCCAACCTTGAGTTTTTTTAAACCCAATTCTTTTTGAAGGGTATATCGAATCTTGGCAACGGCCTGAAAACTGGTCCACTCCAGAGGTTTGTCTACCAAGAGTACCTGGCCCGCTTTGATTTCATCCGCTGTCATTGGGGGATACTAGAAGAATTGGCTCACCAAAACGATGAGTGCCACTGCAAAACAGTAGAAGGAGAAATACTTCAGTTGACTGCGTTTTACCAAGGCAATCATCCAGTTACAAGCTACTATTCCGCTGAAGAATGCAGCCAACAGTCCAAGTACAAGTGGGAATGCGCCCACCTCTGTGCCCATCGCTTCTCCTGAGACGATGTCCTTGGCATCGAGCAAGGCTTTACCTAGAATGATAGGCAATACCATTAGGAAAGAGAACCTGGCGGCCTTTGCGCGGTCTATTCCTAAAATCACGGAAGTTGCAATGGTCGAGCCACTGCGCGAAATACCCGGCAAAATGGCTACTGCTTGAGCCAGACCGACGATTAAAGCATCGACCCAGTTGAGTTCTTTGTTGGTGTCTCGTGCGCGATCTGCCATGAAGAGCAGTAAACCCGTAATGGTCAATGTCGCCCCAATGAGCAAGAGCTGGCCTTCAAATAAGGCACTTATCTGTTCCTCAAAAGCCAATCCTATGATACCTGCAGGCACCATAGAAACCAGAATAAAGAGCGCAAATTTTGTCTCGTCATTCCAAGAAAACTTCAGTAATCCGTTGACGATTTTACCAATGTCTTTGCGAAATACAACAATCGTGCTGAGCGCTGTACCGGCATGCACTACGACGTCGAAGGTGAGACTTTCTTTACCGGAAAGGTCTAAGCCAAACAAGGCTTTGCCAATTTCGAGGTGACCGGATGAGCTTACCGGCAAGAATTCAGTGAGGCCTTGGATAAGACCTAAAAACAAGGCTTGGATCGGAGTCATTCGTGACGAATTTAAGCGTCTTTCTTAGGCATCATGATGGCCACAATCGGCAAAAGCAAACCGATGAATAGGAACCAAGGTGCAATACCCACGCGTTGGGCACCAAAAATCTCTGGATTAAACTCTGCCGGGTTCTCAGATCCACCACCTAGCATTAAACCAAAGCCTACGGCCAACATTACGAGACCTGCAATCAAAACCGTGTACTTACGGCGGTCAAAAAGGAAAGTTTCTTTGTTATTCATCTTAAAAGTATAATTCGTTTGTTCTCAATTTTAAATATCTGCGAATGGCAAAAGCTGTGCTCACTCCTGGAACAACAAGGCCTATTGCCAATAAAGATGCGCCGACAGAAACGAGCACTTCCACGGCAAAGAGTTGCTCCAATCCAGGGAAGTATGCTGCACTAAGGTAGCCCGCACCGGCCAATAAACCCAATGAAAGCCCCGTGCTAATTGTGCCAAGTAATAAGGCATTCATGATGTACGGTCGACGAATGAATGTGCTTGTTGCGCCGACAAGTTGCATCGTTTTAAGTAAAAACCTTTTGGAATAAATGGTGAGTCGAATGCTGCTGTTGATCAAGGCCAAAGCGATCGCCAAAAGGATGGCTGACGCTCCAAGAAGCACAAATGAGATCTTCTCTATGTTGTCGTTGACTAAGACCACTAAATCGCGGTCGTACAAAACGTCTTTAACATATTCTTCTTCCATCATCTGCGCTTTGAGTGCATCCAGATCACCTTCCGCTACCACATTGGCTTGCAGATTGATATCAATGGTATTACTCAATGGGTTGTATCCAAGAAAATCAACGAAATCCTCTCCCAATGCGGCCTCAAGACTCTCCGCAGCCGCTTCTTTTGTCACCAACTGCGCACTTTTCGCATACGGTGCCAATTGCTGCGTTTTCAACAATGTCTTCAAATCTGCCTCGGGAATGGACTCCTCCAAGACCAAGGTAAACGTGAAATTCTCCCGTACCGCTTTTGATAAGTCACTGGCGCTCAACACTAAAGCACCCAAAAGGCCCAAAACAAATAGGACGAGGGTCATGGACACTACTACACTGAGGTAGGAAGAACGCACTCGAGAGGCGGTAAATTTTTGCTCTTTGGAACTCATTGAAGCGAAAATAGTAATTCCTGCCCCATCATTCACTAATTTCGCGCGTGTTCAACACTTCTTTAACGACATGGAGTACAATCATCAGGAAATTGACAAGAAATGGCAGGGCAAATGGGCTGCTGAAGGCACCTACCATGCATCAAATTCACAGGATAAGCCAAAATTCTATGTTTTGGACATGTTCCCGTACCCATCGGGTGCGGGTCTGCACGTAGGACACCCGCTGGGCTACATCGCCTCTGATATCTACGGTCGTTACAAGAAGCAAAAGGGCTTTAATGTCCTGCATCCGATGGGGTATGATGCCTTTGGATTGCCGGCAGAACAATATGCCATCCAAACGGGACAACACCCTGAGAAAACGACAGAAATAAATACCGCACGCTACCGCCAACAGCTCGATAATATTGGTTTCGGCTTGGATTGGTCGCGTGAATTCAAAACCACAGATCCTTCGTACTACAAATGGACGCAGTGGATATTCATTCAACTCTTCGATGCGTGGTACGATTACAATGAGGGCAAGAGCCGTCATATTGACACGCTTGTAGCTCATTTTGCTACTCGCGGTACCAAAGGTTTGAACGCCGCACAAACTGAAGAATTAAGCTTCAGTGCCGCAGAATGGTCAGCAATGAACGAAGCGGCACAAGCAGAAGCTTTATTGAATTACCGATTGGCCTACCGCAGCGAAAGCAACGTGAACTGGTGTCCTGCCCTGGGCACCGTATTGGCGAACGACGAGGTGAAAGACGGCTTGAGTGAGCGTGGCGGTCATCCTGTACTACAGAAAAAAATGATGCAATGGTCGATGCGAATCACCGCCTTCGCAGATCGTCTGCTCGAAGGATTGAACCGCATCGATTGGAGTACGTCACTTAAAGAGACGCAGCGCAACTGGATAGGAAAATCTGTGGGTGCTGCCATCTTCTTTGATATCGATGGGCACGAGGGACAGATCGAGGTCTTCTCAACGCGTCCAGATACCTTGTTCGGCGCCACGTTTGTGACTTTGGCGCCAGAGCACGAGTTGGTTCAAAAAATTACCACGGCAGACCAGCGGGAGGCCGTAGAAGCCTACCAAGCCAAGGCTGCAGCGCGCAGCGAACGCGACCGTATGGCGGATACAAAAACTATCAGCGGTTGTTTCACTGGCGCCTATGCCGTGCATCCGATTAGCGGTGCTAAGGTGCCTATTTGGATCGGCGATTATGTATTAGCGAGCTATGGGACTGGTGCAGTAATGGCCGTTCCTGGTCACGACAGTCGTGATTATGCCTTCGCCAAACACTTTGACCTTGACATTGTAGAGGTTGTAGCCGGTGGCGATTTGAGCGTGGAAGCGTTTGAAGCAAAAGAAGGGAAAATGGTCAATTCCGATTTCCTCAATGGCATGGAATGCATGGACGCCAAGGCGAAAATGATTGAGCACTTAGAAGGAATTGGCTACGGAAAAGGAGCCACCCAATACAAACTCCGCGATGCCATCTTTGGACGTCAGCGCTACTGGGGAGAGCCTATTCCGGTGTACTATGAGAACGGTATTGCCAAGACGATGCCGCTCGAAGATTTGCCTTTGACCTTACCAGAGGTTGATGCCTACTTACCTACAGAAGACGGTGAGCCGCCGCTCGCACGCGCCAACGGTTGGACCTACAACGGACATCCTTTAGAGACGACTACGATGCCGGGCTGGGCTGGTTCATCGTGGTACTTCTTGCGTTACATGGACGCACACAACAACGAAGAATTTGCTGGGAACACAACCACGGAGTATTGGAACCAGGTCGATCTATATGTTGGGGGTTCTGAGCATGCTACAGGACACCTACTCTACTCGCGCTTCTGGACGAAATTCCTATTCGACATGGGCTTCATCCCCTTTGACGAGCCGTTTAAGAAACTGATCAATCAAGGGATGATTCAAGGCATCAGCGCCTTCGTTCATAGAATTATTGGTACCAACACTTTTGTGAGCGCCGGATTGAAAGATCAGCACGAAACCTACGCCTTACACGCAGATGTAAGTTTGCTACAAGGCGACGAGCTGGATGTGGAAGCATTTAAGCGTTGGCGCGAAGAATACAAGGATGCCGAATTCATACTGGAAGATGGCAAGTACATCTGTAGCCGCGAGGTGGAGAAGATGTCGAAGTCCAAATTCAATGTGACCAACCCTGACGATATCGTAGAGAAATATGGTGCCGATGTATTGCGCATGTACGAGATGTTCTTAGGTCCGTTAGAGCAAAGCAAGCCGTG
>CATAPZ010000078.1:0-23386 GCA_949486955.1 Cryomorphaceae bacterium
GACCACCACCAGCAACCTGAGGATTGGCCAGATTTCATGTACAGCGATACGGGCATGAGTTCGACGTGTCAAATGATCTACGAGCTGTGCGATAGAATGGACTGGACTGCGCACTTGGATAAAGAGAGCGCGATTTGTATCTATACTGGGATAGTCACAGATACAGGCAGTTTTAAATACAGCGCCACCAGCGCACGCACGCACGAGGTAGCTTCAAAACTTTTGGATTTAGGTGTGGAGCCACAGCAGCTTCACAATAAAGTATTCGATTCGCAGCCAGTTGCCCGTCTTCGGTTGTTAGGGGCTATGCTGGATCAAATGGAAGTCAGTCCTGACGGTAAGAAAGTCTTGCTGTACCTATCGGAAGCACAATGCAATAAGCTAGGCTACCAAAAAGGCATTACAGAAGGCTTTGTAAACTACGGATTGAGCATAAGTGGTTCTCAATTGACGATTTTCCTTCGAGAAGAGGATGGCGCCGTGAAATTATCTCTGAGAAGTAAGGGAGATTATGATGTCAATACCTTAGCGCGTGAACACTTCAACGGAGGTGGTCACAAGAATGCCGCGGGAGGTAGAATTGTGATGACTATGGAAGAAGCCATTGCTCATTCTAAAACGCACTTGGGATGGTAAAGTATGCTAGCATTGCTTTAGCTCTTGCTCTTTGTGCCTGTGCAGAACGGCCAGCAGTAGAGGGTTCATCCATAGATGTAGATCCTGTTGAACGCCAAAAAATGTATTTGGCACAAGAGCGCGCCCAGCTCGAAGCGTACATACAAAGTCACGAGCTTGAAGGCATCGAGCGAAATGGATACGGGATGTATGAATTAAGTATGGCACCCGGTGAAGGAATCCCGGCAGAATTTGGTGATGCCATTGTGTACAGCGCAACTGTTTATTTGTTAGATGATAGCGGGGTAGGGCAGTATACGGACACGGTGGAATTGGGCCGAAGTGAAATGGAAATAGGCCTGCATGAGAGTCTTAAAGGCATGAAAAAAGGGGAAAAGAAACTAGTTCTCATCCCCTCGTTTTTGGCGCGTGGCTTAGCGGGTGATCTTGATAAAGTCCCTCCGCAGAGTCCTTTGCGTTATGATATTCGTCTTATCCAGGTAGGCCGCTAATCTGAGCTGCACCCGCTGGATGGTTATTCAACATTTCCATCACAACAAAAATGGTCGTAAAATGGCCGTTATCAGCATCTACACCTTCTAGCTCCATAACAACTTTGCCGTTGCTTTTGGTAAAATGTGCAACCTTCATGTAGTTGTATTCGTCAAGGTAAACTCCTAGTAGTACACCACCTTCAAAATTTGAGGCGAACTCATCGTAACGAAAGTGAACATTGCCGTTCTCCATGTTTTCCTTGGTCATGTACAACTCGCTGTCCTTGAATGTCAAGTAAACGTGGTCGTTCGCATCAACGATGTCGGTGTTCGCCTGCGTATCGTGATCGTACACTTCGTAAGAACTTACTTCAAAGCTTTTACGATCCATTTCAATCTGTGCCGAACGGTCAGCAATACTTCCCTCTGGTGCTTCACAAGAAGTTGTAGCAAAGCCCAAGGTTAAAAGGACGGCGGATAACGTAACTAACTTTTTCATAAGCATGAATTTTTCGTTGATAGCGTAAAGTTAACACAAAATTTACATTGAGAAAAATAAAAGTTTACAAATAGTTAACATTAGAAGGTAAGTGCTTAACATTGAGAATGTCGGACTTCATCCGGTGGCATTTCGGTGGAGAAGGATTACCTTTGAGCCCCATTTTAACTCAGATTAAATATGTTGAAGAAAATCCTATCATTGGTTGTTTTAGGTGCGGTTACAGTGAGCTGTGGCGCAACCAAAGTGACCGTAAATAATGAAACCATCGAACTTGAGGATGGTATTTATGCAAAATTGACCACAAATAGAGGTGAAATCTTGATGGACTTCCACGAGGATTTAGCACCAATGACTGCGGCGAACTTTATTGCTCTTGCAGAGGGAAATCATCCGCGAGTAAAGGAGGAATACAAAGGCAAGCCCTACTATGATGGTATTATTTTCCATCGTGTCATTCCTAAATTTATGATTCAGTGTGGTGATCCTTCAGGTACTGGCTCAGGCAGCCCTGGCTATAAGTTCCCACAAGAGATTTCTTCTGAATTGCGTCACGATAAGGCAGGCGTAGTAAGTATGGCGAATGCCGGTCCTGGAACCAACGGTTCTCAGTTCTTTATTACACACAACCCAACACCACATTTGGACGGTGGGTATAACATCTTCGCACAGGTGATTAGCGGTCAAGAAATTGTTGTAGCTATTGGTGATGAAGAACGCTCGGCTGGTGACCGCCCGGTGGATAAAGTAGTTTTGGAAACTGTGGAGATTATCCGCGTAGGAAAAGAGGCCAAGAAGTTCGATGCGCCACAAGTCTTTGAAGATGGTGTGAATGGTGTTGAGGAGCGTAAAAAAGCAGCAGCAGCGGCAGTAGAAGACGAGATTGACTCTATGTATCCAGAAGCACAGAAAACAGCTTCAGGGCTGCGTTACATCATTGAAGATATGGGTAGCGGTGAAAAGCCAGCGCCGGGTCAAGTAGTGAAGGTGAATTACGCCGGTTACCTTATGGACGGGAAATGTTTTGATACCTCGGATAAAGAATTGGCCCAGGATAACGGTGTATACGATCCACGTCGTGAGCCGTATGAGCCAATCGTTGTTGAGATAGGACCACGCGGTCGTGTCATCAAAGGATGGCAAGAAGGATTGTCGTTATTGAATATCGGGGGTAAGGCCAAGCTTATCATTCCCCCGTACTTAGGTTACGGTGAGCGCGGTGCTGGTGGTGTTATTCCTCCGAACGCTTCGTTGGTATTTGATCTTGAAATTGTAGAATTAGCTAAATAAAACGGAGGAAACTCCAATTGATATGGATAACGGTATTTACGCCAAAATCACTACTCCGAAAGGAACAATTACAATTAAACTTGAGCACGAAAAGACACCAATGACGGTGGCAAACTTCGTGGGTTTAGCAGAAGGAACGCTTGAAAACACGGCAAAGGACAGCGGTGCTCCTTATTACGACGGCCTCACATTCCATCGCGTTATCGCGGATTTCATGATCCAAGGCGGAGACCCAACAGGTACAGGTGCCGGTGGTCCTGGATACCAATTTGAAGATGAGATTCACCCGGATCTAACGCACGATCGTCCTGGAACACTTTCTATGGCGAATGCAGGTCCTGGAACCAACGGTTCTCAGTTCTTCATTACGCACGGTGCAACGACCTGGTTGGACGGTAAGCACACAGTTTTCGGCTACGTGGTCGAGGGACAAGATGTGGTTGACGCAGTAGCTCAGGGCGATGCCATGGAGACTGTAGAGATTGTACGTGTAGGTGAGGAGGCAGAAGGCTGGAATGCTTCAGATATTTTCACTACTGCACGGAGCAAGGCAGAAGAAGCGGCTAAGGCTGCTGCGGAAGCGGCAAAAGCTGCCGAGGCAGAAGCTTTAAAAGAGTACACAGAGGGCGCTCAGAAAACAGAGAGCGGTTTGATGTACCTTATTGAAGAACAAGGAAACGGTCCTAAGCCTGCGCAAGGTCAGAGCGTACAAGTGCACTATGAGCTCAAACTAGTGAGTGGTGTGGTTGTAGATAGTTCGTTCCAACGCGGTCAGCCTATCGCCATCAACATTGGCGTGGGCCAAGTTATCCCTGGCTGGGACGAAGGTATCATGCTGTTGAACGAAGGATCTAAAGCAACTTTGGTTGTTCCTTCTGAACTAGGTTACGGTCCTGCAGGTGCTGGAGGCGTTATTCCTCCTAATGCAACCTTGATCTTTAAGGTTCAACTTGTCAAAGTAGGGTAAACCTTTAGGTATAAAGAACAATCCCCCCAGCGCTTCGCGCTGGGGGGATTTTTTTGTTTTCAACTATCGGACAATTAAAACATCCGTTCAATCATGCGTTCAACCAGTTTCTTTTTACCCGGTGTATACGGTGCACTCAGCACTTTATTTACTGGAACGCCCCATTGGTAGTAGGCGGCGCGTGTGTTGCTGAACTCTAAGAATCCATGTTCACCATTAGTTTTGCCTAGACCACTATGCCCAATTCCGCCAAAAGGCAGGTGATTATTGGCTATATGCATTAATGACATATTTACTGCTGTAGCACCAGCTCTCGTGTTATCCTGTATGCGTCGAATGTTGCGCTTATTCTTGCTGTAAATGTAAACGACCAAAGGATGCTCACGCGTCGCAATTTCCTCCAACGGTTCTGCTAAATCACTAAACGTAAATATGGGCAGCAGTGGTCCAAAGATCTCTTCACGCATCATGGCTCCATCTTTAGGTGGATCAATAACTACCGTTGGTTCAATCTTTCTCTTTTCCTTAGACGCAGCACCTCCAATAAGCACTTCACCAGGCTCTTTTGCGGCATCATCCATGATGGAGCACAACCTGTTCCAATGACCCTCGTTCACAATCTGAACGAAGTCATTACTGTCCATAGGCTGGTCGCCGTAGTAGCTTGTGATGGTCTCAACAACGCCTTTTTTGAAATCCTCCAGCTTCGCTTCATGCACATAGACGTGGTCAGGTGCAATACAAATTTGTCCGGCATTGGTGAATTTTGCCCATGCCACTCGCTGCCCTGCAGCGTAGGCATTGGCACTGTTATCTACGATGGTAGGGCTTTTACCCCCGAGTTCAAGAGTAACCGAAGTCAAGTTCTTGCTAGCCGCAGCCATCACAATCTTTCCAACAGCCGTTGAGCCGGTAAAGAAGATATGGTCAAAGCGTGTATCTAACAATTCCTTAGCAACCTCTACACCGCCTTGGGCCACAAAAGCCTCTTCTTCAGTGAAGATACTCGCGACTAGATCTGCCATTACAGCCGAAGTATTTGGAGTATGTTCTGAAGGTTTAATCATTACTGTATTACCTGCTGCTATCGCATTCGTTAAAGGGTGCAACGTTAGAAATATTGGGTAATTCCAAGGACTGATGATTAAAACGTTTCCTTTAGGTTGCACCTGCGTGTATGATGAAGAACCTAAAAGAATGATTGGCGTTTTAATTTTTTTTGGCTTAGTCCATGATTTGAGATTCTTAGAAATGATTTTAATCATATCCAACGTTGGAAGAATTTCTGTCAATCGGACATCCACATCGCCTTTACTGAAATCTGCCTTCATGGCCGCGACGAGCTTCTCTTGCCATGGGCCCTTTAGAGCTTTTCGCAGTTCAGCGAGTTTTTGAAGTCGGTATTGGAGTGGTTTCTGTGCCAACACTGGGGCGTGGGTACGTTGTTTAGCAATTATAGCGTCTAGGCTCATCGTTTTTCGTATAAATTATCCGGTCCGTCGGCCGGGGAACTGTAAAACATCATGTACGGCTCGCAATAGAGCAGGTTACCCCACAAGGTCGGTACATAGGGTTGTGAGTTTAACGTAAAAGTGGTCCAACTGTTCGCCAAAGACCAAGTGCCACTCACAGTTGCTGTATCGTTCTGATTCAAGTCAAAGGATCCGTCTGCGCGAACAGTCAAGACAAATCCTGAATAATCGTCCTCACTCTCATAGTAACTCCAGCTTGTGGAGCGCACAAAACGCCAATCCCAAGTACCAATTAGCGCTGTGGCTAGGTCAGCAGAGTCCAAGGAAGCAGCGTCATGACAGCTGTACATGTTGTCCATGGCTGTATTCCATTCGGAACGTTCGGGTTCCTTGGTGCACCCGCTTGCTGCAAGGAGTGCCCCACAGAGAAAGAGGATGGGTTTCATTTAGAATGTAATCTGTTTAATGGGTGGTAGATAGCAATTTTCTCGCCAAGATGCTTCGCGCTAACGTGCGTGTAAATTTCTGTAGTGGTAATGCTCTCATGACCTAGGAGCTGTTGCACAATGCGGAGGTCAGCACCGCGTTCAATGAGGTGCGTGGCGAAACTATGACGAAGTGTATGGGGCGAAATATTTTTCCGAATGCCTGCCATAGCTGCAAAGCGTTTCAGCTTCATAAAAATACTTTGACGCGTAAGGGCAGCCCCTCGATTGCTCAAGAATACCGTGTCGCTATGATTAGCCTGTGGTGCGGTGAGAATACGTTCATGCTCGAGGTACAGCTCAAGGTATTTGATGGCTTCCTTGTGAATGGGCACTAGTCGCTGTTTGTTTCCTTTTCCAGTAACGATCAAGTAACCTTCGTCAAGACGCAACAAAGAGCGTTTTAATCCGCAGGCTTCGCTCACGCGCAACCCACATGCATAGAGGAGTTCTATAATGGCCTTATCACGGGTTGAGAATTGACCGTCGAGAGGAATAATGTCTAGCAGCTTTTGTACTTCTTTTTCACTCAACACGACGGGTAAACTGCGGGCATCTCTTGGGTTTTCAAACAAAGCCGTTGGGTTGGCCTCGACAAATTCTTCTTCCTGGGCCCAATTGTAAAAGCCGCGTAGAGCACTAAGGATTCGACTTTGTGATTTTGCACTTTGTCCGCTTTTATGCATGTGTCTTAAGAGTTCAGACACCTCCTCAGCTCCCGATTTTAAGGGGTTTTTACCCGTAATTTCTGAGAACTTGTACAAATCACGTTCATAGGCTACGAGCGTGTTTCCGCTCAATCCACGCTCGAATTGCAGGTACTCCAAATAGCTATTTATGATTTCCTTTGTTTTCACCCCTTAAATTTCGTGTATCAAAAGGTAACTTTGCATCATGCGTATTTTACTTCTCAACGGTCCTAACCTCAATCTTCTCGGCAAAAGAGAGCCTGAGGTATACGGTACAACGGACTTTCAACAGTTCTATGAAGAATTGGCCGCTGTATATGATGATGTAGCAAGCTTCCGATACGAACAGAATAACGTTGAAGGTGAGCTTATTAACATACTTCAGGCTGCTGATAATGACTTTGATGCCGTCATTTTCAACGCCGGTGGATATACACATACTTCGGTCGCTATTGCGGATTGTATCGCCGCCATTTCTATCCCCATTGTAGAGGTGCACATTAGCCAGCCAGCTGCAAGAGAAGAATACCGTCACAATAGCTTGATTGCCGGTAAATGTGTGGCCAGCATTAGTGGCTTCGGTCTTGATTCTTACCGACTGGCCGTTGAAGGTTTACTTACCAAAGAAGATTAGCCTCTTAATTCAAGGATTTTACGGGCGATATAGCCCATTTCGCAGGCTATTGTTCGTAGCGTACTGTCGTAGACATCCGCTTGCTCAGAACTGCCGTCGCTGTGTTTAGGATCCACAAAAAGTAACGAGTGCCGCTGCTTTGCCCCAAACACCACAGGACATGCTTCGTTGGCACTATCACATACCATAATTGCGTGGTAACCTTCTTGCGCATTATTGGCATGATGGTATTCTTTAGAGAAGAGTAGCGGCGTATTCTTTTCATCCTCGAGCGTGGGGTGAAAGATCTTCCAAGCTCGCTGCCCATGAGCCTCTACGTCATTTGTAGTGAAGCCGTGTCGAGCACAACTCTCGGCAACAACGGGGTAGAGCGCAGTTCCTTCGGTACCTCCACTGTAGGTTGCCACATTTTCTAACTGGTAAAAGGTGCAAGCACTGCGAAACATGATTTCGCACAGGTGGCTTCTTCTGCTGTTGTGAGTGCAGATAAAGTTAACTGCTATGGATGTTTCTTCGCTAAGGTGCTTGGCGATGCCGTCTAAATTTTCTTGACGTTCTACTTTGGGTAGATCACTAAATAATTGTTCCAATTCCATTACAATGCCGCTTTTAATATGGTTTCAACGTCTGTAGATCTAATGTCCTTGTGTTCTCCAAGGATAATCGTGCGCTGAGCCTCCATGGCCGCAACACATTGCTCAGGGAAAGATTCTGGACGTTCAATCTCGTAATCACTCAACGTAGTTCCAATACCCAAGCTTCTAAAGAATTCTTCTGTTTTATCAATGGCTGCTGTTGCAACGGCTCTGTCGTCACCCGTCAAACCGAGAACCCGACGACCGTATTGTGCCAATTTCGCTTCTTTTTTATCCAATTTATGGCGGTATAAACTCGGCAATACTATTGCTAAGGTACGCGCATGGTCGATGCCATAAGCTGCAGTGATTTCGTGACCTATAGCGTGAATAGACCAATCTGTTGGCACCCCTTTCTGAATGATCCCGTTTAAAGCCATATTACAACACCACATAAAATTAGCTGCCACGTCATATTGCTCGGGGCGTGCCATTACAGTGTCTGAAATCTCCATTAAAGTGCTAAGAATCCCCTCTGAGATGCGATCCTGCAGGGTCGCAGCGGTAGGGTAGGTCATGTATTGCTCCATTACGTGTGTAAAGGCATCCACGATCCCATTGGCCAGCTGGCGCTGTGGTAGTGAGGCGACCACGCTAGGGTCACTGATACTGAATATAGGGAACAAACCTGGTCCGCCCATAGCACGCTTTTGTCCGATTTCTTTACGAGAAATCACGGCGCCTGAGTTCATTTCGGATCCTGTCGCCGGAAGGGTCAAGACGGTTCCAAAAGGCAATCCAACTTCTGTACGAATGCCCTTGGCAAGAATGTCCCAAGGTTCTTCTCCTTTGTACAAGGCTGCAGCGGCTAAAAACTTCGTGCCATCGATCACAGAACCACCGCCGACAGCAAGCATAAAGGTAATTTTCTCTCGTTTGATAACCCCTAGAGCTCGAAGTAGAGTACTGTATTGAGGATTCGCTTCGATGCCTCCAAATTCTACGATTTCAAAGCCCTCGAGTGCATGTGTAACCTTTTCGTAGATTCCGTTACGTTTAATAGAACCTCCGCCATAGAGCATCAATACCTTGGCATCTGCTGGTATGAGACGAGGCAATTCTAGGTGTTGGTCTTTACCGAAGTAAAGTTGTGTTGGAAGGTGAAGATTGAAGTTATTCATGAATGCTAATTTACGTAGTCAACAACTTCAAATGCTCGAAGTTTATAAGCGAATGTATCGCTCTTTCTTATCGTCGTAGATGGTGTCTATCGGAATGAGTATCCCGGTTTCTTCCACATCGCCGAAATCTGCGTTTATGAAGGTGCCGAAGGTCTTCATCTTAGGGCTTAGTCCCATATACTGTTTAATCAGTGGCGGTATGCTTTCCCCGAATGTAGTACAGATCTTATTCAGATTCCGTTGTCCCATTTTGAACGATTTCGCAAAATCTTCAGTATCAATAGGGAACAACTCTGTATCTAGGTCGACTGCTGGTACATCTGCTGCAACACTCGGGGCCATCAGGCCTTCTGTATCTGGGAAATAATGACGCAAGAAATTGAGTACATAGTTCCGAGCTTCACGATCGTAAGTAGGGTACATGGTCACCTTGCCGTAGAAGTGCTCGATATGGTCGTACTTCAAGCAGATGGCACCGAGTCCGTCCCAAATATTGTCTAAGGCGAACATGCCTTTTCTTGGGTCATTGGCAGGTTGGTATTTGGGCTGAACCCAACTTCTTCCCAACTCAATACTTTTTGGTAAGTACTCAGCAATAAACCGCTCGCTAAAGTCAAAGTAATGCCCCATGCTGAGGTCATGCTTCCAATCCCCATGAGCAGCGATCACTGCACCGTCGATGAATCTGTAGCCACCTACAATTTCTTCCTCTTCCGGGTTCCAAACGATAAGCTGCTCGTAACAGTGTTCACTTAGGTCGAGCTCGTCGAGATCTACCTCTTTACCCGTTCCTCCGTCGGCAGAAGCGAAAGTGATTTCTCTTAAGCGTCCAACTTCGCGCACTACATTTGGCGCGTTGTGAATATTGACAATGTAAATTTCGTTATCCAGCTTGCCCGTAGAACGAATAAATCGTTCTGATGTAAGCTCACTTTTTAGCAAGCCTCTATCAACAGGAGGAGCGATATAACTTAGGTCTAACATGGCTGCAAATATACCTCGCAAAAAAGGATTCGAAGACTATTCAACAAGTTCGTAGACTTGACGCTTTACTTCGTAGGCCCATTGCTCATCCGTTTTGCTCTTGTCAAAGGTTTCTGGATCAATTGGTTCACCGTATGTAATGGTGATTGAGTTGCCTTTTTGCTTGAATATTTCGTCCACCAAAAAAAGCATCTCAAAGTTGATTTTTATCCCAAAGAACTTACGTACTCTAGCCACTGCGTAGAAGCGTTTACTGAGCCTACCGCCAATATGTACAGGGACTATTGGTTTGTTGTGGCGTTTTGCTTTTGAAACAAAGGTCTTTTTCCAATCCAGGTCACGGATAACCTTATAGCGCGTCATCCTCGATACTAGTCCCGCCGGGAAGATGAATACGGCATTGTCGCTTGAAAATAATGCATCGACTTTTCTAATGCTTTCTCTTGCACTGGCCCCGAAAGAATTAATACCCACAAAAAGACCATTAAGATTCATGATTTGATCCAACAGGTCGTTGGAAAGGAACTTCACATCTTGCCTGTGCTTTCCAATGCTCATAAGGATAGCAAGTGCGTCTGTTCCACCAAGTGGGTGATTAGCGGCAAAAACAGCACCGCCTTCTAATGGAATATTTTCAGCGCCTACGGTCTTGACGGAAATAAAATTATCGGCTAAAAACTGCTCACAGAATTCGAAATCTCGAACGTCGTAATGATCGTTGAGGTAATTATTAATGTACGATTCATGAACGATACGCTCTTTGAACCAGTCGATGAGTCGATTAGGAATCACCGCATATAGCGACGGGCTCTTTTCACGAATGGCCTTGTGTACATCGACGAATTTATCTCTTCTATTAGGCATTTAGGATGGTTTTGGGAGGCTAATATAATTTATTTCTTGATGTTGGATTCGTAGACCTCAATCCACTGCTCTGGCGTGATTTTTTGTGCCAATTCTGCGATTAGATCGTAGGGAATATCATTCATTCGCTTTAGTCTGAGGCAGCTTTTACCCATATCTAGTTTGAACTTTGAATGCTTCGGGTACTCCCCAACAAACCAATCATAAATCTCGGGCATTGCATAGACGCCCATATGGTAAAAACCAATGAAGTTTTTTTGATTGCCCACCGAGATAAAGGGAAGCGGTTCCTCAGGTTTACAATGATACCCGTCTGGGTATAGGCTGTGCGGAACGGCAAACGCGGGCATTCCATAGCCTAGGCATTCCTGAAAACCTTCAGGTAGATTGTTTCGTAGAATTTCAAGTATCCTTTCAAAGGATTCGCGACGGTCTTCGGGAAGTTTAGAGATGTACTCTGATACTGAGTTGGCGGGAATTCTCATAAATAAATTATTTGCTCAAATTTATGAAAAGTCTAGTCGTTCGACCCGAGGGCAGAGATAGCGGGCAAGGCAACACCGTTAAAACTGAATAGGGCCTGATTCTCATAAGGACTGCCGTCTTGTGCCTGCGGTCCCTTGTAAGCTACTAATTCACCGCCCCAATACATCAAACCAGTGCTTAGACTGTCCGTAAGGTTTCGCAATTCTTCTAGAAAGGCTTTTTGACCGGCACGTGATGGCGGGAAGGCACCCATGATTTGGTCAGCGCTGCCAATGTGATTGTTGGTCCAATCTGCCCAGCCTAAGGTAAATGGATAACTAGATTCAACCAGGTAGACAGGTCGTTCGAATTCGCTCGTAAGATTAAAGCAACTGCTGCGTAAGTCTCCAAGATTTTTGCCGTGCCATTTGGGGTAATAGGATAGGCCTATGGCATCAAAATCGAGGCTGTCAATAGTACGGTAGAAGATGTCGGCATTTTCAAAACCGGCGTAATGAATGAACGTCATCACAGAATCATCTGCTTCTCTAGCGCCTTCGAGTCCTGCCTGTAAGAGCCTTTGAAAGTTGCCAGAACCGTCTCTAGCGCCAAAGGGTTTCATCATCCCGTGGTTGATTTCGTTTCCAATTTGAACGTATTCTGCATTGGTAGCCTGAATAACTTTTTTAGTAAAAGAGCGAACGCTATCTAGTAGGTCCGTATCTGAAAGGTTTGCCCATTGTGTAGGAATGGTTTGGGCACCAGGATCTGCCCAGGTATTGCTGTAATGAAAGGTGAGCATGACTTGCATTCCTGCATCGTGAATGCGTTGGGCATAGGGCGTTAACTCTTCTAATGAACCATCACCACTGGCATTGTTCCATACTTTTAAGCGTATCACTTTCAATCCTTGCTCGGCGAGGTAGAGAATAGGATCAACTTCGTTCGAATCCGAATCTCTGAAAATCCAACCTTCCGCCTCTACTTTCGGCAACTGACTGAAATCTGTTCCGCCCCAAGAAGGTCGATGTTGCGGTTCAGGTTCAGGTGCTTTTTCACATGCGGTAAAGGCAGTGAGAAGGAGTGTAAATTGTAGGAATTGTCTTAAACCAAGCATGTACAATTGGTGTTATCCGTACAAATTAAGACTTATGTTCGGACTGTTTAAAAAGAAATCGGAAAAAGAGAAACTGGAGGATCGCTACGATGCCCTAATCAAGAAAAGCTACGAGCTTAGTCATTCGAATCGTGCTGAAAGCGACAAGGTTGCTGCCGAAGCTGCAGCATTGCTCAAGAAAATCGAGGAACTTTAAGCTTCCAGTGGTCTAATCCACTTCTTTTCAGCATAAAAAGTACCGAAAGGCAGTAGGGAAGCGATGAAGAATTGAACCACGCGAAGTGCGCTAATACGGTAGTTGATACTGAAATCTATCAGGGTGAAGACGTAGAGCACCGTTAACACCCCGTGGGCCATACCCATGATCTTGTTTGGCCATAAGATGTCAAGCCCGTATTTCAAGGGCACACAAATGAATAGAAGGATGAGGAAAGAGGTGCCTTCAAGAAATGCCACCCATTTGAACCTGGTCAAAGGATTATTCATCAGTCGATTGTTTATCTACTTTATTTAAGAATTTCAAGGCCTCATTATTGAAGATTTCCGGTTGTTCTACGTTGACAACATGACCACAATTTTCGATTACGTGAAGCAGGGCACTCTGGTGCGTACTTACGATTTTACGGATAGACGGTAAAAACATGTGGTCCTCACTACCCATGATGTAAAGGGTAGGAACTTTTGCATCGTTAAAACGGAAATACCGCAATAAGGGATTGACCTCGGCAACGAGGGTAAACCACCTTTTAAACTCTTGTTGGTACAACTTGCGAGCCTCCTTTACGAATAGATTGCGAGCCTCAACATGCTTTTTCTTTGGCATAATGACCCAAGCAAAGAACTTGTACAAAATCATGTAGGGCAGTACACTTTTAAGTGCAGCACCCGTTCTCATCAGTACTTGGCCTCGTTTATTGAGCTTCATCACCGCCCCGCCCATTATCATGCTGATTGTGCGCTCCGGGAAGCGTTCTGTAATCTCGCGAATGACGATGGTCCCTAAGGAAATGCCTATCCAGTGTGTGCTTTGAATTTTAAGATGGTCGAGTACTTCAATGACTTCATTCCCAATGGTGGTGAAGTTGTACTGTTTTAGTTTCTCGTAGAAAGGTGCTTTGCTTTTTCCGTGCCCGCGCAGATCGACCAAAAGAATGTTGTAGTTCTCTCTAAATGAACGCAACTGCTTGTACCAGATCGTAGATGATCCACCTGCTCCGTGGACGAAGGTCACCCAAGGGGCTTGGTGTGAATGAAGGTGTGTACTGTAGCTAAGCATCGTTCGCAAATAACGGAATTTTGGTCAGTTGCGTTCACACAAATCAGAATTAAAATTTAAGAGTTGTTCGTTCTGTTAATTTGCCTTTTCTTTGTCGCATAACAAGAGTGTATCGAGAAAGGTGGAGGGAACGGCCCTGTGAAACCTTAGCAACCCTCAAATCTATTGAGAAGGTGCTAATTCCTTTCCGCTAACAGCGGAAGTAGATACTGGCAGAAGTACAAGATTCTCTTCTTTCTCGAAATGCTCACAACTATTTCATCCAATGAAAGTAAGTTTAGAGCGTACAGACGACGGTTTTGGCATGTTGGCCAAAGCTGGTAATCATGAATTAAGATTAGATACCGCTGAAGAGTTTGGCGGCAAAGACGGCGGGTTCCGCCCTATGCAACTAATGCTCATTTCCCTGGCAGGTTGCAGTGCCATTGATATCATTCACATTTTGAAGAAAGGCCGTCACGAAATCCGCAGTTACAGCTCTGAGGTTGTGGCCTCGAGAAGAGAAGAAATGCCTCGGATTTTTGATAGTGTGGAATTGGTCATTACCGTAGACACCGATGCTTCGGATGCGGTTTTGGAACGTGCGGTGGAATTGACCAAAACGAAGTATTGCAGTGCTTTTGCCGTCCTGGAAGCTAGCGTGAAAGTGGGTCTTAAACTTCAAAGAGCATGAAAGAACTAGGTTTCGAAACCAGAGCGGTACGGTTACAACAGCAGCAAACTCACCAAAAGGAGCACAGTGTTCCCTTGTACCTCACTTCATCATTCACCTTTGACGATGCAGCTGAAGGCGCTGCTATTTTTGCAGGGGAGGCAGAAGGGAACTTGTACAGCCGTTTTAGTAATCCCAACACAGACGAATTTGCCGGCAAGATAGCAGCCCTCGAAGGGGTTGAATCTGCCGTAGCTACAGCCAGTGGGATGAATGCCATATTCACGACGTTCGCGGCACATTTAAAGGCTGGTGATCATGTGATCAGTGCCCAGGCCATTTTTGGGAATTCCACCTACATTTTGAATACCATATTGCCGAAATGGGGCATTGAATGCACCTTTGTGGATGCGCGCGATCCCGAGCAATGGGAGAAGGCCGTTCGTCCAAATACCAAGCTACTGTATCTGGAGACGCCCACGAATCCGACGTTGGATTTGATCGATCTTGAGTTTGTTGGAAACATTTGTAAGGCTAACAACATCATCTATGTGGTGGACAATTGTTTTGCAACGCCCTATTTGCAACGCCCGGCGGAATTTGGCGCTGACATCGTCATTCACAGTGCTACTAAATGGATCGACGGCCAAGGTCGTGTGCTTGGCGGTGTAATCGCCGGAAAAAAGGCGCTCGTAGACACCTGCTATGGTTTTATCCGCAGAACGGGTCCTTCCATGAGTCCATTCAATGCGTGGGTGCTAAGCAAGAGTTTAGAAACGTTGGCGGTTCGTATGGACCGTCATTGCAGCAATGCCCTTGCCTTTGCGAAATTTTTAGAAACACATCCAGCCGTAGAGCGTGTCATTTACCCTGGGCTTCAGAGCCATCCGCAGTATGAATTGGCCCAAAAGCAAATGAGTGCAGGAGGAGGAATGGTTAGCTGTGTCGTTAAAGGCGGTTTGGAAGAGGCGCGAAACATTCTCAATGGCCTGAACATCTTTTCATTGACCGCCAACCTAGGTGATGCGCGCAGTATTGCGACGCATCCTGCATCTACCACCCATAGCAAAACGCCTAAGGACGTTCGAGAAGCGGTGGGTATTGAAGACGGTCTATTGCGATTTAGCCTTGGATTAGAAACCGTGGAAGATTTGATCGAAGATTTCAGCCAAGCTGCAAAATGATTGCTAAAACACTCCATATTGAACAGCTCACGCTCGAATCAGGGACAACATTGACAGAGGTACCCGTTCAATACCACCAGCGTGGTGTGTGCGACGGTTCAAAACCACTTGTGTGGACCTTCCATGCTTTGACAGCCAACAGCAATCCGGAAGAATGGTGGTCTGGACTCTTTTTAGGTGATGGCATCTATGCGAATTGGGATGTTATTTGTGTAAATATGCTAGGCAGCCCCTACGGTAGTGGCAGCCCATTGACACACGGAGGAATGTCTTTCCCGCTTGTGACCATTCGTGATACTGTCAAGGCGCAACTGGCAGTAGCTTCAGACTTAGGCATTCAGCATATAGACACGCTATTGGGCGGCAGTTGCGGAGGGTACCAAGCCCTTGAATTTGCTCATGCTTTTACTGGTACGATTAACCACATGGTACTTCTTGCTACAGGTGCCCGTGAGATGCCCTGGAACAAAGCCATCCATGAAGCGATGCGTTTGACCTTAAAGACGGATCCAACCCTTAATGAGGGCGATGGTAGCAGAGGGTTGCAAGCAGCACGAGCTATAGGTATGCTGAACTACAGAACAGCCGCACAGTTTAATGATGCGCAGCCCGATGATCGTGAAGCTTTGGAAGATTTTAAGGCGCCTTCTTACATGAGGTACCACGGCCAAAAGTTGGTGGATCGTTTTGATGCCGCGTGTTACTACAAGCTGACCGAGCAATTAGATACCCACCATATGGGTAGAGGTAGAGGTGGACTGCAAAGTGCGCTTGGAAAAATTACCGTTCCTACGCTGGTTATTGGTATTTCTAGTGATGTTTTGATACCGGTGGCAGTGCAAGAGGAATTGGCCACGAATTTACCGAATGCCACTCTAAAGGTCGTAGATAGTGCTTACGGCCACGATGGATTTTTAATTGAATACCCCCAAATAAATGCTGCCATTGCAGCCTTTTACCATGAGTAGAATAGTACAACTGACTACCCAAATTTTTAGCGATAAAGCTGCCCAAGAGAAAGCAGTGGAGATGATTAAGAAGCGCGACCACAACGAGATGTTCGTGCTGTTCCCGGACACCCACGTGGAACCCCTGTTTGCCGCATTGAGTGAATTGCCGGTGCCTATACAAGCACGAAGTTACGCTCAAGGTCAGGGAAAGCTTAAAGCTGTGGAATGGGCGCAAGAATTAGGCGCTAAGGTCGTAGAGCAGTGGACCATTGTGGACGGCGTATTTACCGCTGATCCGGAGAAGGTAGCCACGGCTGAAATTATTGCCCAGTTGAATTACCGAGAGGCGCAAGAGTTGGCAAGTGCCGGTACGGGATTATTAGATCGTGAGGCGTTGGCTTTGGCGGAAGAATTGGGTGTAGAGATCCATATTCGCAGCATACACCAGTCTGCCTCAGGCATAGGCACAGTGATCGATGCCGAAGGTGGGGACAAAGGAATGAAGGCCGTTTCTGCGGTCAGTGATGTTTCCCTTATAAGCATAACCGGTATTGCATTCGAAGGGGTAGCCGGTATTGATGCAACAGCTTTTGGAGCGCTTTCCAACGAAGGCATTAGCGTGAAGCTAGTCAGTCAAGCCTCTAGTGAGCGCAGCCTCGGTCTTGTGGTTTCACAAAAGGATGCCCAGCGTGCCGTTACCGCACTTGAAAAGGCATTTGAAGGTGTTCGTGGGACCGCTATTAAGGCGACTGAAGGATTGACCATACTCAATATTGTCGGCAGACATAATTATGCTCTAGAGCGTGCCATCTATGAGTTAAGACGCAACAATGTTTGGATGCACCTGATTGCCAACAGCGTGGAAGGGCACCAGATCTCCTTGGTCATTCGCGGTACCAATGAGAAGAAAGCATTAGAAGTGGTACACAGTGCCTTGTTGGGCCAGTACAAGCGTTTAAACGTCTTCTGCTTCGGTAAAGGACTGGTTGGAGGCACATTCATTCGTCAGGTCTTGGAGAGCGGCGAGCATGTTAAGGAAAAGCGTCATTTAGACGTTCGCTTAATAGGCATGGCCGATTCCACTAAATCCATCTTCTCGCCTGAGGGACTAGGTGAGCAGTGGAAAGAGGAGTTGTCGCAAAGTACCACATCTAATGATCCCGTAGCCATCGTTCAGCAGCTCAAAGATTCTGGATTGACCAACCTCGTGGTTGTGGACAACACGGCGGACGAAAACCTCACTTCGTATTACCCGGAATTTGTTAAGGTAGGTTGTGATCTTGTAGCCAGCAATAAGAAGGGAAATGCCCGTGAACAGGCCTTTTACGACGACTTGCGTAAGCTATTAGTCAGAAAGGGTAAAACGTTCAAATACGAAACTAACGTAGGTGCAGGGCTGCCGCTCGTGGATACCCTTTTGCAATTGCACCACAGCCACGATAGAATAACACGAATCAAAGGCGTTTTTAGCGGCTCCATGAGTTTCTTGTTCAACACCTTTAGTGCTGGTGATAGAAACTTTACGGATGTGTTGAACGAAGCCCAAAGCAGCGGTTTTACAGAGCCTGATCCACGCGAAGACCTTAATGGCATGGACGTGGCGCGTAAACTCTTGATTCTCGCCAGAACGGTGGAAGTAAAGGCAGAAATTAGCGAGGTAAGCATTCAGAATCTTATTCCTGAAGCCTTCCAAAATGAGCAGCCTTACGAAGACTTCAAATCTTGTTTCTCCGCTCTAGACGATCATTACGCTGCGGTGAAAAGCGCATTGAAGCAGGATGAGGTACTTCGCTATGTAGGAGATTTGGAGATAGACCCTAGTGGTAAAGCTTTGCTGAAGGTAGAGCTGGCTACCGTGGCTAAAAGTTCTCCTTTAGGTGGTATTCAGGGTTCGGACAGCTTGTTTGAAATCTATACGGAAGGCTACGGCGACCACCCAATGGTCATTCAAGGAGCCGGTGCAGGCGCTGAGGTCACTGCCCGAGGCGTCTTTAGTGATGTTTTAAGGTTAGGTTAAATTCAAGCCCCCTGATACTTTGAGCACCCATTATTTGGGATGTGCGTGCTACTTTTGGTTGATAATATGATGATGACACTCGCAGAATTTCGCACCTTTTTAGATCACGTTGATTCCCTAGAATTCATTCAGGTAGACGGTACATCCGTAGCGCCTCATTTTCACATCACAGAGGTAGGTCAGTTGGACCGATTTTTTATCGATTGCGGCGGTACTGTAAGAAAGACCTCAAAGGTGAACTTTCAGATGTACATCGATATAGATTTTGACCATCGCTTATCTATTGAAAAGCTCGCAGGTATTGTGGATGCTTCCATCAATCAATTAGGCCTAAATCCAAATCTTGAGCTTCAAGTAGAATTTCAAGGAAAAAGCATCGAAAACTACGGATTGGAGTACGAGCAAGGAAAGTTTATTTTTCAAGCGCTCCAAACAGACTGTTTAGCCAAGGACAAATGTGGTATCCCAGAAAAACCTGCTAAGGCAAAAGTTGCCTTAGGTCAAAGCGCTTGTGCTCCAGGCTCAGGTTGCTGTTAGGTACTGCACGCCTTACAGGTCCCTTTCGCAGTAATTTCTAAGCTGTCCATAACCACTCCAGGGAGGGTGAAGCCAATCTCGCTGCTGAGATGCAGGCATTCCACAGTTCCGCAATCGTTGCATTTAAAGTGAATGTGGTCGTGGGTGTGTGCATGGGTCGTGCATCCGCCACAAAGTGCATAATAGCTTTCGCCGTTTTCCTCTAGAGCTTTGTGGATAAGACCTTTTTCAATGAGCGCTAACAGCGTTCGGTACAAGGTCGTGCGGTCAAAATTGCTAAGGGCTGCTTGCAGCTCCCCGTACGGCTTGGCTTGATGACCGTCCCCCAATGTCTCTAGAATGGCCAAACGAATTTTAGTCACTCGGAGGTCGTGGTTTTTTAAAGTGGTAGCAGCATCCATAGTTAGAAGTTTTGTACCCAGCTCAAGGTGAAATTACGCCCTAAAGCGTCTGCAAAATAACGCTGCCTGTTCAAATAATCGCGGTAAGAGGTATTGAAGATGTTTTCAATGCCTACTCTAAACTTCGGTTTGAAACTAACCCCCTTGAGCGTAGCGCCTAGATGGAGGTCGAAAAGATGATAGCTCTCGGGTGGCGCAATAAGATCAAGGCTGCTATCCCAGTTCCACTGTTGAGCCGTATATCTGTGCATCACGGATACATTTACATTGCGCCAATTCTTCCATTGAGGAACTTCGTAGCCCAAGTTGTTTTGGACGTTTAAAGGCGGCATGAAATTTAGCGGCAAATTTTCAGAGGTATTCATCCCATAAACGTACCCCCAAGTCGATTCAAAATTCAAGCGCTCGCTGAATGCGTATTTTATGACGGCATCACCACCCAATAAACGCGCATCGCATTGTTCGTAGGTAAACACAGGGAAAGCCCCACGTATGGTCAATCTGAAGGTTTGCTGAGGTTGTAAGTAAATGTATCCGTCAAAGAAGTGGGTATAGGCCCGAACATCTACGTGAATTTTCTCACTTACTTTACCCCGTAGCTGTAGGGTAGATTTTAGCCCCGATTCCTGTTTCAATTCAAGGTTCCCTTCTTCAATACCACTCACACCTTGGTGTAGTCCGAAGGCGTACATTTCGTTAATCTCAGGCGGCCTTTGGCGCAACGAACTCTCTGCAAGCACTCGCCATCTGCTCCCTAAATTCCGGCTAATGCGACCCAAGAAGCTAAAGTTGTGGTAATTGTCATCAAAGTATTCCACTACCCGTGGAACCCCGTTTGACCACCTTGCGATACTTCTAAATGTATAATCGTATCGACCGCCGAATTCCAAATCATACGTACCCATCGAATGCTCTACAGCCACAAAGCCGCCGTTGGTGAATGCGGTGAAGTTGGGTAGAAGGGGAGTGATGCCTGTTTCTGGTAGGTTCCAGTTGTTCCTGCCTAAGAATTGATAGCCGGTTTCTAGCCACTCGTTCGACCAAAGTACCTCGTTTTGAATGCTGTACTGTAATAATGATAGGGCTGGGATATCACTTCTGCCGCTGCGGCGTGCATCGTATTCCCGTCGCTGATCGCGTTGGCCGGCAAGATGCCACTCTAAAGTTCCTAAGTCTGTACGTTTTTTAAGACCAGATTTCAGCTGGTGGTGCTGCACCCATTGACGCGGTGCTTCGATCCCGTAGGAGAAGGCAGAATCTGTAAAAAACGGTACTTCGCGAGAGAAGGCGCTCTCGAGATCAGTTAAGTTGCCAATGTGACTACCGCGCATGATGCCATATTCCGCGCTGAAGTAATTGTATTTTCCTTCCCATTCAAGGGTATTGTTCCACTGCTTGTGCAGTTCAGCGTTCGCGTGTGCTTGTCTTGTGCCTGTATTGTTTAAGAAATACTTTGGAGCATGACGGTCGCCGTAATGCTTCAAAGTGCCTCCTACACGCCATTGGAGCGTTTCTAAGCCCTTGTAGAATTGTCCGTTGACGGTGCCGCCGCGACCGTTGCTCTCAGTAGTTGAGCGGATTTTTCCATGAATGTGCGGATCAAAAGGAATTGGGCCCGATTCCAATATCACAATCCCGCCCATGTGTGTCCCTGGGTAGCGCATTGCAGCAGCACCGCTAACTACGCTTACCTCGCTCGCACTATTCAAATCAATCTCGGGGCTGTGATCTGCCCCCCATTGTTGACCGGTATGGACTACGCCGTTGTTAACTAGGGTCAGTCTATTGCCCGACAATCCGTGTACCACAGGCAATCCAATATCCGCACCATTACCAAGCATACTCACACCTGCCAAACCACTCACTGAAGCAGCAAGTGACTTCGCTGCACTGTTGTCAAGGGTTAAAATGCTAAGGCTTTGCTCATTGATGGCATTCTCGTGCTCATCGTGCACGTCCACCTCGTGAAGCATGTTTTCATGATGCTCTAAGGTCAAGGAGAGGCTGGTATCGGCATAAAGTTCAATCAATATTCTTTCGGAGGGGCAGCCTATGTGTTGCACTAGGGCGTGGTAGGTGCCTGGGCAGAGGTTTTCGAAAGAGAATTTACCACGAGCATCTGTCCACAGTTCTTCGCCTAGCTCGGTGATGTAGATGCTCACGTCTTCCACGGGACTTTGGTCGTGCGCATCTGTGACCCTTCCATCAAGGGTCAAAAAACAAGTTTGAGCGGCCACTGAAAGCGACCACCCAAAGCTTAGGAACAATATGTAGAGGAGTTTATTCAACAGTTACGTCAAATACTACCTCGATATCAGTTTCACCACCTGCGTTGGTGATGTCGCCACCGCTAACGCCTGTTGCAGTTTTCGCTGGCTCGTGACGCAAAGTAATCGTGTAGCTTTCCATTCCAGCATCGCCGGTAGTCAACTCAAACGATAAACCAACTGGGTTACCGTCGTTGTCCTGATCTGCGTATGCGAACATAGAAGCACCTGTAGAGGCAAAGAAGAACTGGTGATCTTCAGCTTCGTCAAAAATCTCAGCAGTCAATTCCTCTGCTGGGTCTTCACTTTCGTTAAACAAAGTAATTGAACCCGCGTAAGTTGTATTTGGAGCCAATTTGTCTACAGTAATTATTGGCGCATCGCCACCGTCGCCGTCTACATCTTGGAAGTTCAAAGTAACTGTTGAGCCGCCTGCTTCTAAAGCAACGTTTAGAGTAGTAATCAATTCTTCTTCATGAGGATCCGTTGGATCGTTTGGTTCACAAGAAAAGAGACTGACTGCGAGCAGTGCTACTGGTAGTATTTTCAAGGTTTTCATCTTTGAAGTATTTAGAGCGAAGTTACATGAAATAATCTTTTATGCAACAATGTTGCAGAAATAAAAAGAAAATAAATTGCTGCATCTACATTGGCGTAACATTTGCATTAAGTTTATCCTAACCAATTTAAAATCAAACATATGAAACGATTATTTGCAGTATTAGCTCTTGCTTTTCTTTCTTCTTGTGTTATTGTTGATCCGGGTTATGTCGGGGTGAAATCAACCTTAGGGAAACTAAAGCCAAAGGCCTATCAACCTGGCCTAATGACCGTGAATCCTCTCATTACTAGAGTGGTAGTAGTGCCTACCAGAACGGTGAATCTTGAGGTTCGCTTAAACCTTCCTTCGAAAGAGGGCTTGAACGTACTTGCAGAGATCTCTATTTTATACCATATCCAGTCGAGCCAGGCACCAAACGTTATCCAAACAGTAGGTGAGCGCTACGAGGACGTCATGATTCTTTCTGTATTTAGATCGGCAGCAGCAGATGTTTGTTCGCGCTACATGGCCAAAGACATGCATAGCGGGCAGCGTGCGGTAATTGAGGATGCCATTAAATCCCATATGGACAGTCTTTTAATTGACCGTGGATTTGTGATTGAAAGTGTGCTGATGAAATCTATTTCATTGCCACCGGGATTGTACGAAGCTATCGAAAGTAAGCTAGAGGCAGAACAGATTGCTCAGCGCATGGAGTTTGAACTGCAACAAGAGCGCCTGGAAGCTCAACGCAAGAAAATTGAAGCCCAGGGTGTAAGGGATGCACAACAGGTATTGGCCGAAGGCTTATCTGACGAAATCATCAAATGGAGATCGTTAGAAGTCTTAGAAAAGCTCAGTGCCTCACCGAATGCGAAGCTCATTATTACAGACGGTAATGCACCAGTGTTAATCAACGAGGACGGGAAGTAATTTTCATGTAAAATAATCACTTTTAGCCGGGTCCAATTTTGGATCCGGTTTTTTTAAGCCTCAAACCTACCCGAATCACTCAATTATTCATTCAATTAAAAAACCTAATCAAGGAATTTCAAGCTAGTATTTGTAAAAATTTATGTTCGGAATATTCCGAACACACGTTTGGAATTACGTGTAATTCCAGCATCCCAGTGTTTTCAGTATCTTCACGAAGACACCAAATCAAAAACTAAACTAGGATATGATTAATGACCGAGGGTTCGATTCCGTCCATCACCAGGGAATAATGCC
>CATAPZ010000079.1:0-3429 GCA_949486955.1 Cryomorphaceae bacterium
AGCAATGCTGGGTTAGTCACTAACCCATACGACGATGTGTTTGCTAAAGCTGTTCCGCCCAAGCCAGCACTCCAAGGATCTACAGGAGATTTTAAGTAGGTAAAGGAACTAAGTCCTGCACGCTCCTCCCCATAGTTTGGAAGCAACTGTGCATGAAGCACCGGACCAAAGGCTAATGCCAAGAAGAGTAGTATACGCTTTACCATGACATTTGAATTCCAATCATACATTGAATCGGGGCGGCGTATCGCGCAGGATTCCGAGGGTCCGTCCCACTTTCTTGCGGGCCATTAAATTCAGGTCTAGGATCCCGCCAAGTCAGCGGCACATCGTCTCCATATTCGTAGGCCCTTCCCGTAATAGGGTTGATGATCTGTGCATTTCTTCTGTTGGTGAAGTTTCTTACCTCAGCATTTAAGGCCACCCCTCGTCCACCGCCAAGCGTGACCAACTGGTAACTTGCCTTAGCATCCATATTGAACCAATATGCACCTCTACCTTCCAAGAATCTACTGTTATCTACTTCGAATTGAGGGCGACCTAAATCATTATAGCCGACCAAATTCTGAGGGGTATACCTGTATCCCGAAGAATAGCGAGCACTAACTGTAGCACGCCATTTACTGCTGTCATTTGCATAGGTGATACCCGCATTGAATTTCCAGGGCCTGTCCCAAGCTAGGAATTGCTCCTGAGACAATGGTACCTCCCCGGTTTGAGCAATCTGTAAGGCACTCTCTCGAGCCGAATTACTCTTACCGCGCGCCTGCTGGTAGCTACCATTAATAAACGTCTGGAAGCTCTCACCCAAGCGGGCATTAAACTGAGTCTCCACACCCAAGACTTTCGCGTAATCCTGATTGATGTACATGGTCTTTGTTACAGGACGACCCGTCGCGTCCGTAGTAATGACGCGGCGCGCCACGATGTAATCAAAGCGGTTGTTGTTGAATGCATTTAAAGTCCAACCTAAGCGAGTTCCCAAGAGGGTCTTATATCCAATTTCATACGAAATGTTGACCTCTGGATTCAGGTTTGGATTCCCAAGATTCGAGAGGAAGGAACGGTCTTGGTATTCAGGGTCAAGGCCGGCGTATAAGAAGCGCGGGTGCGGCGTGCGCATGCTGTGGCCATAGTTGAAATACAAGACATTATTCTCCGTGACTGGGAAGCTTACGTTCAAACGCGGCAACATGCGCAGTTTCCAACGAAGCCCAGCGACGCCAATGGTCTGATCCATGTAATCTTGGCGAACTTGATCTAGAACCGGTGAAGTAGGATCATTCACGGCTTCATCGGCGAATGCTCCCGGTGCCCAATAATTTAGACGCATCCCTAAGGTTGCTTTAATCCCTTGGTATTCGATACGGTCTTGCACGAAGAAGCCACCTTTTTGAGGGTTCACCTTCCAAATATCATTACTTGATCCAATAGAGATCGAAGGAGTAGTTGTGCTGTCATTTAATACAATCGGGGCACCTACCCATGGGCGGAACACATCGACCCATTGGTATTCTGTAAATGCATGCTCCCAACCTGCCGAGGTTTGATGAATCTTGTTTGGCGTGTAGGTGAATTTGCCTTTGAGGGTGTACTCTTGGGCGTAGTGGTCGTGCCAAATCGGGGTAATACCTCCATTATTTACCAAGCCATCACCTGGGATGAGGTAATAGGTACCAGAAGGATCATTCGGGTTGAACAAGGTCATTTGCCCCGTATAGATGTAATCCTCATCGTAAATCTGATCTACAGTTTCTGCTCGGAACGGACGACCGTTCGCATCCGCACGGAGGTTGGTGAACAGACGACCCGCTGAGAAATTCAATCCTGACTTTGCATTTAAACGCTTCTGCCATTGCAAAACGCTCAAATTACTGTGGTGAGTATAAGTAGTCGCATTATCAAGGTTGTTGGAGCGGTTGTATTGGAACCCAGGCGCCAGTAAGGCGTCAAACCCAACAATCTGAAGTGTACGTGAATTTTGATTGACCTTAAGACTGTGGCTGTTGGTCAAGCTGATCTTACCCACGGCTTTTGAACGCCAAGTCAATTTAGTCGTGTGCGTGTAATCGTTGCTCTGTCGAGGTGCCCAAAGGGTTGGGTTACCCGGAAATAAAGAGCTGTTTAACTGAGATGCGGTAGCGCCAAAATAATGATCCGTAATATCTGCATTGGCACTGGTGAACAGCGTCAATTTCTTCTTTGTAAATGGGATAGGCGTACTTAGCGTGACCTCAGCTCGGTCGGTATTGAAGCTTGCGGGCGTAAAATTATCCGAACTGTACTGAGCGCTCCAACGAAGTTTCTGTCCACCTTCTTTGATGGTGGTATTCACAACTCCCGAGGATCCGCCGCCGTACTCTGCACTAGCACCACCGGTCATCAAATTGATAGACTGTAGTGAAGACGAACTTACACTCACACCGCCGCCGGTACCGGCCAAAGGATCTTGCGCCGAGATGCCGTCCACCAAATACTCGGTTTCATAGACACGTGCCCCGCGAATTTGGATACCGTCCGTAGTTTTTTGGACACCTGCCTGCTGGGCTACGATATCCTCCACGCCTTTTGCGACCAGAGAACTAATCTCTTCTGAAGAAAACGTGATTGCCGAAGAAGCTTGCTCAAGGTCTACCTGGTTTTTTCGGCCCACAACAGTCACTGTATTGAGCATTTCATTCTGCTCAACCAAAGCTACGCGCAGGGGTTTGTTTTGACCTTTCTTGATTTTAACCCCGTTAATCTGTGTTGGACTAAACCCAATGAATTGGACCTTAATAGTATAGGTTCCAGGCTTAATGTCTTTAATTTCAAATTCACCGGAGAAATCGGTCAAAGTCTGATAATAGGTACCGACGATGGTCACCGAAGCATTCGGCAAAGTTTCACCAGTCGCCTTTTCAACCACTACCCCTTTGAGCACCCCTTTACTCTGAGCAAAGGCCATCTGGCTCAAGGCGATGAAAATGAATATGTAGAGCTTCCTAAAATTCATTTTCTAGTACATGTTTTAAAAGATCACCACCATTAGTCGAATTGGACCTTGAAAATTGATGCAAGGGAACTGAGAAGAACACCTCATACACTTCACCATTTCTAGAACGGATAGTACCTACGGTATTGCTACCTGTCCAACCTGCTATTTTAGTCAACTGCGCGGTATAGTAAGCGTTGGCATCTGCAGCTGGGTTTACCGGAGTTACCCCTAGAACGATATTTTTTGGCCCTATCGTTGGAGCACCGCTCGTTGTATCTACAGGAACTATAGAACTGTCATTGGTTAGACGCGCTTGACCGGTAGAAGTAATGGAACCACTGACCGGATAAACGTCATTAATTGCTCCCATATCCATAGAGCTGGTAATCTGTGCGCTGGTTAATACTTTTCCTCCCCCTTGGACATACGACTGTACTGAAGGGCTGAGAATA
>CATAPZ010000080.1:0-10895 GCA_949486955.1 Cryomorphaceae bacterium
ATGAGCGGGAAGTGCTCAAATTTGTGTTGTTCCCAACTGATGGTCGTACCGTCGTGCTTATGGTCGCTTAAGTCAAAAGTTCCTTCAAGAGAGTTCATCAGAAGGTCATTTCCTTCTGCCTCAGTTTTCATGAATTCGCGGTAGTCAGCCAGTGCTGCTTTAAGCTTTGCACCATTACCTTGAATAAGGAAATAGTTTGGTGAAGCTTCCAAATCGTCCATTTTCTGTGGCTTGTTTGGATCGCCACTTTCTTCGTC
Source organism: Cryomorphaceae bacterium (assembly GCA_949486955.1). Classification (GTDB taxonomy): domain Bacteria; phylum Bacteroidota; class Bacteroidia; order Flavobacteriales; family Schleiferiaceae; genus UBA10364. The sequence continues at coordinate 258 of CATAPZ010000080.1, forward strand.
CGCACCTCCAGAAGCTTCAATCACACCTCTTTTGAGGTCTTCAATCTGCTGGTAAAGTGCAGCTGAACGCGATTTCACGTCATTTGCTTTGTCTCTCCACGGGCCAGCTTTCACTGGGTTTTCAGCTGCTGCAGCCTCAAATGCCGTGTAGATACTAGAATTTTGTTTTTCTACAGTTTCAATAGATGCCTCTTGGCTCACCATTACTTCGTAGAAAGCGTCCATTACTTCACGACTCACATTAAGAGCGAGAAGCGCCGTCAACACGAGATACATCATGTTGATCATTTTCTGACGCGGTGTTAAATTTCCTCCTGCCATTTGTCTAGGATTTTACGGTTATAGTAAGTTAAATCTTATCGGGTAAGATTACTTGCCCATTGCAGTTAACATACCGCCGTAAACGCTATTTAATGATTCTAGGTTTCCTTTCAATGAAGCCAACTCAGAAGCAAGATCAGTAGCGTTGCCAGAAGCAGCAGCCAATTTCTCCATAACGTCGTTCTGACGCTCTACCTGAGCTGTAGTGTTTTCTAGTTGAACAGAGTATAGTGCATTCAAGCTTTCCATGTGCGTTGCCGCTGTGCTCAATTGCTCTGAATAAGCAGCAGTTGCACCCGCAGCATCAACAGCACCACCTAGGCTACCAGCAGTTTCACTTAAAGAACGCATACCTTCTCCTAATCTCTCGATTAGAGCAGCATCTACACCACCATTTTCCAAAGCGTTATCTAGTTGCTCTGTAACTGAAAGTGCACGATCGCCGTCTGCAGAAGCTAGTTCAGGGTAAACCAATGTCCAGTCGTAATCTGCTGCTGGTTTCTCGAATGCAGAGAACATGAAGATTACAGCCTCTGTAGTCAAACCTACAACAAGCATGATGTTCGCTCCTTCCCAGTGCATGATCTTAAACATCGCACCAGTAATTACTACTGCCGCACCAATACCATAGAGCTTCGCCATAAAGTTTTTGAAGCGCTTTCCGTTTACGTCAATTAAAGCCATAATCTTAAAGTTAAGTTTGTTATTAGGGTTATGTTGTTTTTAAAAGTCTTTTAGGTCTCTACCTAGGAAACTTTGTACTGTTCTAAATCCAATGTAGCTTTTTGCTGTGTCTTGGTATTCGTAATCACGAGCACCAAGCTGCAGGAAGTATGCTACGTCTTTCCAAGATCCACCACGAATCACTTTACGCTTCATAGTTTCACTTTCTTCTTCGTACGCATTGTACTGGAATTCAGTCGCAACGTCGCTACCGAAAGCGTAAGACTGTACATCGAATGCTGTAGAAGTCCACTCACTAACGTTACCTGACATACAGTATAGGTTGTAACCGTTTGGTGAGTACGCTGTAGTTTTCACTGGGTAAAAACCACCATCTGCCGTTAGATTACCACGACGTGGTTTAAAGTTCGCGAGGTAACAACCAGCACTGTTGGTAGCGTAAGGACCACCCCATGGGTATGTCGTGAGTTCTTCACCACCGCGAGCAGCGTATTCCCACTCTGCTTCTGTCGGTAGACGGAAGTCATGTTCGATAAGTTCACCTGAACGCTTTAAGTAGTCGCGACGGTATTTGCTTCTCCAGTTTGCAAACGCACGTGCTTGTCTCCAGCTTACACCTACTACTGGGTATTCATCGTACGCAGGGTGCCAGAAGTACTTGTCGTGCATCGGCTCGTTAAATGAATATGTGAAATCGTGGATCCATACAAGCGTGTCTGGATATACATTTATAGTTTCTTTCTCGAAGAAAGACGCACGATCACTTTCTGCTTGCGTATCCTTGATGTAATCACGGTAGCTGAACAACTCACCGTCTCCATCTTCATCTTTGTAATCGAACTCTACACGGTTCAACTTAGAAGCAGCCTTCTGCTTGTTGATCCAGTAGTACGTGTAGTTCAATTGACGAGTATCTAAGTGACGGTAGCCCAACCACTGCTCTTCAGGAGCGAGGTACATGCTTTCTACAACTTCCGTGTATTCAGCTGAAGGGTAGCGGTTTTTGTCCCATTCTAAATACGGATCCCAATCCAGACGGCGCATCATACTATCAGGGTAGTTCAACGCTACATACTCTTGGAAGAACGTTGGGTCTTCCATTTCAGCGAGATCAATGTATTCGAAATCCTCAACAAGCCCTTCAGCCAAGCGAGTTCTGGCGATAGAATCCTTTACCCAGCTTACAAACTGACGGTATTCATTGTTAGTGATTTCAGTTTGATCCATGTAGAATGCTGGGATACTCACTGTTTTTGCAGGAGCGGTATATGCATACGGCACATCCTCATCGTGGTTACCCATAGTAAAGCTACCTTGAGGAATGTATACCATTCCATAAGGTTCGCTCGGATACCATGTTGGACGGTCTTGAACGCCGACCAATTCACCATGATCGCTACTTCCACAAGAAGCCAAAAAGGCTACTGATACAAGTCCAAGGAGGAACTTTTTCATAACTGTATTTGCTTTCAACTGTGTTCTCATTTTTAGGAAGGGGCTATATTACAAAAATATAGGGTTTCTGTAGCTCCCTTTTTCTTTAGGTGGTATTTCAATGGTAAAGCAGTAACTCATCATGATTTCATGCGAACCGCTGCTTGATGTTCTCAAACTAGAAGTCGTTAAATCATACGAGTATGTTGCTCGAAGATCTTTGGTGATTTGGTAACCTGCCATGATCGATAAAGCATCGTATACACGATAGGTAACGCCACCCCAAATCTGATTATTATATGTTGCTGCTGCATTTAGGTCGAACTGCGTCGTAACAAAATCGGTTTTAATCATCATTGCTGGCTGCAAAATGAAACCGTTTTGTAGGTCGATGTCATATCCACCCATGAGGTAGTAATGTCTTTGGCCTCGAATCTGTGCCATTTGCGAACCTGGAGCGCTTTGAAGAATGTCTTTCGTTTCAATCAAACGAGTGCTACTTAAACCCGCGTACCAGTTTGCGTTAGTGTAATACGCACCGAAGCTCAAATCTGTCGCCATCGAAGTATTGTTTGGGCTATTCAAAACGAGTGAAGGATCATTCATCGTCTGAGGTGGGGCCCAAGTACCGCTAGTCATTGCTTTGTTTCTAAAATCTACACGAAGACCCAAACCCAACGAACCACCGGCAAGTGACATTTGGTAACCATAGCCGATACCCGCCGTAACGTCTTGGAAGAAACCAATCATATCATTGGTGAAGTTCAATGACAAACCACCACCAATTACATCGAGCGGAACGTTGGCATTAAAGTTTTGAGTTGTAGGTGCATTATCGAATCCTACCCACTGCGAACGATGTGCAGCTGATAGACAAATCGCATCTCCAGAGCCAATGACTCCAGGATTGTAGAAAATCTTATTGTTTGCGAACTGCGTAAACTGCACATCTTGTTGTGCCCAAAGGGCTGATGAACAGAGCATTGCAAACAAAGCAAGGCGGGTTTTTCTCATGTGTTAAAGCGCTAACGTCTTTTGATCGTCGCTAAAGATAGAAAAATTCCTGTGCGAACAACACTTTTTTTCTAGAGTTATCAGGCTTTCTGCTGCGCTTTCCACCAACGTTTTGGAATTTTTCCCTGCATTGCTTCGAGATAATCGTCATGACTACAAGGTACTAGTGCGAATCGGTCCGATTGAAACTCGCCTTTTGGAATCTCAATCCACCACCTGCCGCTATTTGGGCTTTTGTAAAAATCGAGAACATCTTCATCGTCGATTAGAACACTGTATTTCTCGTAGTTTACCCTTGAACCAATCGGGAAATCCCCGAAACGAAGAGAGATGCCTTCGAAGAAATACCACAGTGCATGTGCACAGAGGTGCGCACTTTGTCCCCGCTGATCGTAACGTGGGTTGTACTCGAACATACCAAGCTGGCTTACCGTATCGCTCATGCCTGCGTAACGTAGCATTGCACAAAACTCGTTTCCAGAAAATCCGTGGGGTGACGTGTAAAAGGTACCTGGGTTATAGCTCTGTCGAACGGCATTAATATCGACGCTTACAAGGTCAGCTTCTCGAAGGAGCGGTTCTGTATTTGGGATGCTCGCTTGTGCTTCGCCCAACCGTACTGCTTCAAAGAATAAGTTCTCAATCAGTGCAATTTCATCGGGGCTGTTGAAATACGTCTGGTAGCCAATATTTGTGAAGTTATAGAGATTATGTGGTTCCTGTAAAACAAGATGACTCACATAGCTTTGATGGTCGAGATCTCGGCCTTCACTTCCCACGTCCAAACGTGAATCTATGGCCACCACATTGACCATTTTTTCAAGCTTATCGTAGGCCCGGTAATTACCGTAGGTCAAGTCTTGAGACCCTCCAATAGTAATGGTGATAATGCCCTTGCGAAGCATTTTTTCGCAAAAATCCTGAAGCAGTAGAATGGTGTCCACATGGCGTTCTCCACGATAGATGTTGCCCATATCGGCAATCTTGAAGTTCCAGGTGCCTTGATGCAGTTGGTACAAGAACGGACGTATGTGGTCCGCTGCCGTGTCACATCCGGTATTTCGGTATGCACGACGGTCTTCTTGTACACCTACGATGACCACCTTAACACCATCGAGCGAGGGTAGACCGTCAATCTCAGTGTGTCGTTGAATCTTTTGGCCCAACTGGCCAGGCTCTAAAACCGGTAGTTTGGAAAGAACACTTTCAGGTACAGGACTTAAATATTCCACGCTACATCTTTTTTAACGTGGTCAATTTACCCCCTTATTTGCGCTTTGCTCTCCTTTTTGTAGGCCCTGCAGCAATAAGTTCTTCACAAGCTGCTCGATCTAAAGTCTCAGGCTCTGTGTCCTTTGGGATTTTGAAATTTTTACCGCCACTCTTAATGTACGGGCCGTAGCGTCCCTTCAAAATTTGGATCACAGGCTCATCTGTAAACTCTGCGATGATATTGTTTGCAGCTTCTTTTTGCTTAGCCTCAATGATTTCAATCGCTTTCTCGATGCTCACCTCTTCAGGGGTGTCTTCGGTCAAGCTGAAGAATTTCTTGTTCCACATCACGTAAGGACCATAGCGACCCACATTGGCTTTCACCTCCATGTCTTGGTAAGAACCTACAGTTCGAGGGAGCACCTCTTTACGCAGTGCCATTTCAAGGGTAGCATCATAGAAGCCCACACCTTGTGGAAGTTTCTTAAACCTTGGCTTGGTTTCTTCGTCGCCATCACCGAATTGGAATACGAATCCATAACGGGCCAATTTTACATAGACCGGTTCGCCAGTTCCAGGCTCTTCTCCAAGTAAACGACTCGCCGCACGCGCTCCTGCCGGTGCATTTTCGATCAAAGGGTGGAATTCGCTGTAGAAATCGCTAATGCTTTCTTGCCATCCTTTTTGTCCAGCAGCGACAGTATCAAAGTTTTGTTCGGCTTTCGCAGTAAACTGGTAATCCATGATCAAGCCGTAGTGCTCAATTAAGAAGTCGGTTACCACGCGGCCGATATCGGTAGGGAACAATTTGTTTTTGTCTGCACCGTAATTCTCTTTGCCCTCCTTCTGCGCCACGCCATCGGCGGTTGCACTGAAGATTTTAAAGGATCTAGATTCGCCCTCTAGCGACTCTTTGACCACATATTTACGCTTCTGGATGGTTGAAATAGTAGGCGCATAGGTAGACGGACGTCCAATACCTAACTCTTCTAATTTTTTCACCAACGAAGCCTCAGTGTAACGAGGAACGTGCTTGGTAAAGCGCTCTGTCGCTGTGATTTCGTCCGAACGAAGCAAATCGCCTTCTACAACTGCCGGTAATTGACCGTCGAGCTGCTCTGTATTTTCGTCGTCAGTACCTTCTTGGTACACGCGAATGAAACCGTCGAATGTGATCACCTGACCACGAGCAGTAAAGTTCTGCGCATCTGGTGCATTTGTGTTCGAAAGTTTTATGGTCGTGTTTTCAAGCTGCGCCTCGGCCATCTGTGAAGCGATGGTGCGCTTGTAAATAAGATCGTACAATCTTTTCTGACGATCATCCGCACCTGCAATGTTCTTACTGAAGTTGGTTGGACGGATAGCTTCGTGTGCCTCTTGTGCACCTTTGCTTTTCGTATTGAATTTACGCGCTTGGTGGTAGTTGTCACCATACTGTGCTTGAACATGTGCAGCAATACCAGCAAGGGCATCGTTACTCAGGTTGAAGCTATCTGTTCTCATGTAAGTAATGTGTCCAGCTTCGTACAAGCGCTGTGCTAGGGTCATTGTCTGGCTTACGCTGTAGCCCAACTTACGGCTCGCCTCTTGTTGCAAGGTTGAGGTTGTAAATGGTGCTGCAGGCGAACGCTTTCCTGGTCGCTTGTCCACAGATTCCACCTTATATTCTGCACCTACACATTTCGAAAGGAATGCCTGCGCTTCTTCTTCCGTAGGTAGATTTTTGGCCAATTCAGCTTTGAAGCTAATCTTTCCATCTGTGAAGATTCCACTTACTTTATAGCTCGCTACAGGAACGTGTGCTTCAATCTCGCGTTCTTTCTCTACGATCAATCGTACCGCTACACTCTGAACGCGGCCCGCACTCAATCCACGTTGAATACTCTTCCATAGCACCGGGCTCAACTCGTACCCCACCAAACGGTCAAGTACGCGGCGGGCCTGCTGTGCATCAACGAGCTCTTTGTTGATTTTTCTTGGATTCTCAACAGCCCGTAGGATGGCTGTTTTGGTAATCTCGTTAAAGACGATTCTTTCCGTTTTGTCGTCCGTCAATCCGAGGCTCTCATAAAGGTGCCATGCGATTGCTTCTCCCTCGCGATCCTCATCCGATGCGAGCCATACTTTTTCAGCGCCTTTTGCAGCTTTTTTCAGCTCCTTTACTAAGGTTGTTTTGTCCTTTGACACACAATATTCAGGCGTGAAATTGTTTTCAATATCAATGGCCATTCCCTTGTCGCAAAGGTCGCGGATGTGTCCATAAGAAGACATTACAGAAAAGTCGTTACCCAAGTACTTTTGGATGGTTTTTGCTTTCGCAGGTGACTCAACGATGACGAGATTACTTGCCATAAAAATCGATTCAGTTAGAAGAATGAGGGCACAAAGTAAAGGCGAAAAAGATTACACAAACAACAACTTTTTTACCTCGGATGTTCTCTTTTATTATGTATTACTACGTAATAGGAGTTTTAAAATCGGACAAATTGTCAGTTAAGGATGTATCTTTGTACCGTCGCAAGAGAAAGTAAAGTTTTGAGCGAATTGAAATATGGAAGGAAAAACAAAACGCGCAAGCGGAAGAGGTCTTTACGCCGAGGGCGATAAGAACCCACACGAGCACGATGGAACCGTGCTAGAAACGAAAAACCCAACGGGCACCAAGAAGCTCTATATCGAGTCTTACGGTTGCCAAATGAATTTCTCGGACAGCGAGATCGTTGCCTCGGTATTGGGCAAGGAGGGGTACAGCACCACACAGAACCCTGAGGAAGCGGATTTAGTGCTTCTCAATACTTGTTCTATCCGGGACAAGGCGGAGCAGACGGTGCGCAACAGATTGAATCATTTCAACGGCCACAAGCGCAAGAATCCAGAGATGAAAATCGGGGTCTTGGGTTGTATGGCGGAGCGCGTCAAAGGCAAGCTGCTTGATGAAGAGAAACTGGTGGATTTGGTTGTGGGCCCTGATGCCTACCGCGATTTACCGAACCTACTGCAAGAGCTTGATGGTGGCCGTAAGGCGGTCAATGTGATCCTTAGTAAAGAGGAAACCTACGACGACATTGAACCCGTTCGCCTAGGTGGCAATGGCGTGAGTGCCTTTGTTTCGATCACCCGCGGCTGTGACAACATGTGTACGTTCTGTGTCGTCCCGTTTACCCGCGGTAGAGAACGTTCACGCAATCCGCAAACCATTGTGGATGAAGCATTGGATTTGCAGAAGAGAGGCTACAAAGAGATTACCCTCTTGGGACAAAACGTCGACAGCTACCTTTGGTATGGCGGCGGTTTGAAAAAGGACTTTGAGAAGGCCTCTGAATTGGCCAAAGCTAGTGCGGTTCATTTTGCAGACCTCATGGCTATGGTTGCTGAAGCAGTACCAAACATGCGTATTAGATTCTCCACGTCGAATCCTCAGGATATGAGAGACGATGTACTTGAGACCATTGCCAAATACAAGAACATCTGTAATTACATCCACCTGCCGGTGCAGAGTGGCTCGTCAAGAATTTTGGAGCTTATGAATCGTGGTCACAACCGCGAGGAGTACATCGCATTGATCGATCGCATCAATCGCATCATCCCTGGTTGTGCCATTTCGCACGACATGATCTCGGGCTTCCCGACGGAAACGGAGGAGGACCACAAGGAGACCTTGAGCTTGATGGAATATGTGAAGTACGACTTTGGCTATATGTTCTTCTACAGCGAGCGACCAAATACCTATGCGGCGCGTAAGATGGAAGATGATGTTCCATTGGATGTGAAAAAGCGCAGATTGAATGAGATAATCAAATTACAGACCTCGCACAGCTTGATGCGTCATCAGGCGATGATTGGCAAAACGTATGAGGTGTTGGTCGAAGGAACTTCTAAAAAGAGCGATCAGCAATTGTTTGGTCGTACAGATACCAACAGTGTGGTAGTTTTTGACAAGCACGATTTTAAACCGGGCGACTTCTGTCATGTACGAATTGACAGTTGTACCTCTGCTACCTTGATTGGTACAGTCGTTGAACAAGCGTAAACCAAAGCAGTAGAACCATGGCAGATCTTAAGAGCATTAAACAACGTTTTGGAATTATTGGGACCAGTCCGCTATTGGACCGCGCCTTGAGCAAGGCGGTTCAGGTAGCCCCTACCGATATTAGTGTTCTGGTCACCGGTGAAAGTGGTGTGGGTAAGGAGAGCATCCCAAAGATCATCCACAACCTAAGTCACCGCAAGCACAAGCCCTACATAGCAGTAAACTGTGGCGCCATTCCAGAAGGAACCATTGATTCCGAACTTTTCGGTCACGAGAAGGGGGCCTTTACTGGGGCCACTGGTGCGCGCAAGGGGTATTTTGAAGAGGCCGACGGCGGTACAATCTTTTTGGATGAGGTGGGTGAATTGCCCCTGCCGTCGCAGGTTCGATTGCTTCGCGTGCTTGAGACTGGTGAATTTATTCGTGTGGGTGCCTCTCGTGCTCAGAAGGTTGATGTGCGTGTAGTGGGCGCTACCAACGTGGGTATGCTCGAAGCCATTAAGAAGGGTAAATTCCGTGAGGACCTCTACTACAGATTGAACACGGTAGAAATTCAGTTGCCTCCGCTCAGAGAGCGCCCTTCAGACATCCATTTGTTATTTAGAAAATTCGCGGCCGATTTTGCAAACAAGTATCATTTGCCGCCTTTGAGATTGGACGAAGAAGCGGTTCGATTGCTGGAGCAGTACCGCTGGCCAGGAAACATTCGTCAGCTGCGCAATTTGGCGGAGCAGATGAGCGTTATTGAAACGACCCGTTTGGTAGGCAAGGAGTTGTTGAAGACTTATTTGCCTCAGGTGGATGCTTCGAATCTACCGGCATTGAGCAATACCCGAGTGTCCGACAGCAGTGGAGACAGTTTTGCGCAAGAGCGCGAGGCCTTGTACAAATTGTTGTTTGAGATGAAGGCCGAAATTAATGCCTTGAAAGAAGCTGTGGGTAGCGGCAAAGGACTCTATGAAAAGATTCAGGACGAGTACCCACAGATTGGCCAAGAGTTTAACAAACCTAGTGCCCCAACGAGTCATGAGGTCACCATCATCAGTAATGATAATCGTGAGCAATTTGACGACCATACTATTGAGATTGAAAACCTAAGCTTGGTTGATAAAGAGATTGAATTGATCAAAAAGGCCCTTGATAAGTCTGGTGGTAAACGAAAGAATGCAGCGAAGGAATTGGGGATTTCAGAGCGTACCTTGTACCGAAAGATTAAGCAGTACAACCTCGAATGAGAGTAAGACTATTCATCGCGCTTGCGGCGTTAACGTTTGCTTCTTGCAAAGGCGGATACAGCTTTACGGGTGGTAATGTTGGTGATGCGAAATCTATTTATGTGGGTTTCTTTGACAACAATGCACAAATAGTCAATCCTGAGATGTCGCAGATAGTGACAGAGTCGATCAAAGATATTTTTGTGCAGCAGACCTCCTTGGAGCTGAACGATGGGCCGTCGGATATGGAAGTTGATGGTGAGATTACAGAATACAGTCTTCGTCCACAGGCAGCGCGTGGACCTTCAGAAGTAGCTCAGATGCGCTTTACCATTGCCATTAAGGTTGACTTCACCAACCGATTAGTATCGGAGAATGATTTTTCCCAGCGATTTTCTCGCTACCGAGACTATGATGCCGATTTGAATTTTTCGGATATTGAAACAGAATTGTCAGAAGAGATTATCAAGGAATTGACCGAGGATATTCTCAACAGAGCTATAGCCAACTGGTAGAATGAACGCGAAACAACTCAAGGAATTTTTTGAGCGCCCTGAAAAGATGGACGAAGCTGCTTTAGCGTCTTTGAAACAGGCGGTACAGGATTTCCCATATGCAGCGCCTTTGCAGGTATTGTACATGAAGGCGTTACAGAACAGCGACAACTATCAATTGCCGGCACAAGTGAAGCGCTCTGCGATTGCAGTCCCTGACCGTTCGCTACTTCAG
>CATAPZ010000081.1:0-5560 GCA_949486955.1 Cryomorphaceae bacterium
AGTGCACAGGGTAAAGTAAAGCGTCAGATCACCTCAGGCGCCTTTAACGTTACTTCGTTCTACGGCATCGATGAAAACAAGCGTTTGTATTACCAGAGCTCGGAGATCAATGCTACTGAGCGTAACATATACAGCATCCGCATCAATGGTCGCAGCAAGAAACTGCTCACCAGTGAAAAAGGAACCCACCGTGGCACCTTTACTAACGATTTCAGTCTTTTCGTAAATACCTACAGTGCCGAAGGGGTACCACCAGTAGTTACATTGAGAAGCAACGACGGAAGCATCGTTCGTACACTCAAAGAGAACAAACGGGCGGAAGCAGCTTTGGAGGCATACACCTATTCACCGAAGGAATTTTTCACGGTAAGTACCCCAACAGGCGGTGACCTGAACGCTTGGATGATCAAGCCGGTAGACTTTGACGAAAGTAAAACCTACCCAATGTTCATGTTTGTTTATGGTGGGCCTGGCCGTCAGACCGTAGAGAACAGCTATGACGCATTTAATGGTATGTGGTTCCAAATGCTTGCGAATGAATACGACATGATTGTGGTTAGTGTAGACAACCACGGAACCGACGGACGTAGTGAAGAATTTAAGAAAAGTACCTACGGTCAAATGGGGAAACTTGAGACTCGCGATCAGACAGAGGCGGCTTTAGAATTTGCCAAACGCCCTTACATCGATGGCGATCGCATAGGCATATTTGGTTGGAGTTACGGGGGTTACATGGCCTCTAACTGTTTGTTCCAAAGCCCTGAAGTATTCAAGATGGCCGTAGCTGTAGCACCGGTTACCAATTGGCGTTTCTACGATAACATCTATACAGAGCGCTACATGGGACTCCCTGCCGATAACGGAGATGGGTACGATGCAGATAGTCCATTGTCTCACGTAGACGGTCTAGAAGGTAAATATCTCTTGATCCACGGAACTGGAGATGATAATGTGCATGTACAAAACTCTATGCGTATGGTTGAGGCACTCATCCAGGCGGATAAAGAATTCCAATGGTTCGCCTACCCCGATAAAAACCACGGAATCTTCGGCGGAAACACACGTATGCACCTGTACCGAATGATGACAGGCTTCATTGCCGAGAATCTATAACCGGCCGTGACCAAATAAATCTTATACTTGCGTAACACAAAAACACACTGAAACATGAGTGACCAAAGTATGAAGCATCCACCAGCGCTGTGGACGCTATTTATGTCTGAAATGTGGGAAAGATTCTGTTACTACGGAATGCGTACCCTTCTGACACTATTCCTAGTAAAATCTCTATTAAAAGGTGATGCTGAGGCGTCACTAATCTATGGTGCCTATACCGCTTTGGTTTATGCTGCCCCTGTTTTGGGTGGTCGCATGGCCGATTCTTACCTAGGCTACCGTTATGCTATTATTCTTGGTGCCATTCTTATGGCCATTGGTGAATTCCTAATGGTTGCTGGTACTGATATGTTTGGCTTGGATGCAGGTCTACGCGAAAGCTTAATGCTCATCGGTATGGGTGGTTTGATCGTAGGTAACGGCTACTTCAAGGCGAACATCTCTACCATTGTAGGCAAACTATACAATGATGGTGATCCACGTCGCGATTCTGGTTTTACTATCTTCTATATCGGTATTAACATTGGTGCACTTTTGGCAACAACTGTAGTTGCTTTTGTAGGTGAAACCTACGGATTTGAATACGGGTTTGGCTTGGCCGGTCTCGGTATGCTTTTGGGCCTATTCATTTTCTGGGGTGGACGTGAAAAATACGGACACGTACCAAATATCGAGATCACTGAAGCAGGCCGCGAAAAGTGGTTAGGCATGGAACGTTGGAAAACCATTACTGTTTTATCCCTCCTTCTCATTCCATTGAGCTACGTATTGATTTCTAAGAATGAAATCTTACAATATTTGCTCATTGCCATCTTCCTATACGTAGCTTACCAATTGATTGCTGCTGGTATCAAAGAAGGACCTGTATGGAGAGATCGCATGATCGCATTGGTCATTATGATGCTTATCAACGTAGTTTTTTGGGCATGTTTCGAGCAAGCAGGTACGTCATTGACCCTTTTTGCTGACCGTAATGTAAACCGTGAAATCTTCGGATGGATGATGCCTGCCTCTATGACGCAGTTCTTCAATCCGTTCTTCATTGTAACCTTTGGTTCGTTCTTCTCATGGATGTGGATCAAATTGAGCCAAATGGGCAAGAACCCTTCTATTCCAATGAAGTTTAGTTTGGGTATCCTGCAGCTTGGTGCTGGTTTCTTGGTTACCCTTGTGGGTCTTATGTTCGTTAACGATGCCTACCAGGTACCACTATTAACGCTAGTATTCTTGTACATGCTGCACACCACTGGTGAGTTGTTTGTAAGCCCTATTGGATTATCAATGGTGACCAAACTGGCGCCGAAGAGTATTGCTGGTACAGCGATGGGTGGTTGGTTCCTTTCTTTCGCAATGGCGAACTACCTCGCTGGTGCTATTGCAGCACTTAGTGGTGGTGAAGAAGGCGGAGAGGCGCTAAGCGTTGCTGAAGGCCTGGACAAGTACATCGCTACATTCTCGACAATTGGTTACGTTCTTGTTGCTTTCGCAATTCTACTTGCTTTGTTGAAAGGCCCAATTAATAAGTTGATGCACGGGGTTGAGTAACCTTTAGCATAGTTTTATCATATGAACCCTGCGCCTTGTGCGTGGGGTTTTTTATTTTGGCTCTATGAAAAACACACTACTTGCCATCTCCTTTCTGTTCTTTGGATCGAGCATGGCTCAAGAGAAAATCCAATGGATGAGTATTGAAGAGGCCTATGAATTGACCCAGTCGGAGGAAAATCCGAAAAAGATCTTCATAGACGTTTATACAGATTGGTGCGGTTGGTGCAAGCGCATGGATAAAGCGACGTTCCAGAAACCAGAGGTTGCTGCGTACATGAACGAACATTATTACAATGTCAAATTCAACGCGGAACAAAAAGAAGACATCACCATTTTGAACAACACCTTCACCTTTGTTGCTCAAGGTAAGCGTGGATACCACGAACTAGCGGCGGCACTGCTCAATGGGAAAATGTCCTACCCTACTGTCATTTTCATGAATGATAAATTTGAAATGCTAAGCCCTGTACCTGGCTACCAAGAGCCTGTACAATTCTTGAAGATTGCCAACTTCTTCGGAAGCAACGCGTACAAGAATACTCCTTGGGAAGAATACGCCAAGCCATAGTAGGCCCATAGCTTACAGCAATAAGAAAAGCCCGATGCTCTGCATCGGGCTTTTTTATTTAGAATTTAAAGTCATACCCTTTGAGGGTGAGCTTTTCGTATTTCTGTTGGTTGAACTCGTATAAGCGCGAAGGCTTCTTATTGCCCGGTGCTTCAAAAATGGTTTCCTCTGTATCTATCAATAATTCACTACGCATGAACTTCTTTCTGAAGTTACGCTTATCCAGCTCCTTACCTAAACATGCCTGGTAGAGCGCGTGAATATTGTTGAAGGTAAATCGCTGTGGTAGTAGCACGAAACCGATTGGACGACGCTTCACACGACGCTTGAGACGCTCCGTAGCCATTTCGTAAATTTCATTGTGGTCGAAGATCATCTCCGGCTCTTCGCCGTTTCTTACCCAACGGTATCCCTCTTGCAATTTGATATTCTTTACCTCGTCCCAATTCAAAAGTGCGTAATAGGCAATATTCACCACACGCCCCATTGGGTTTCTGTACACCCTAGCAAAAGCATTCAGTTGTTCCAAATAGATTTGGTCCATGCCTAATACACGAGTCATCATACGCTTGGCTACATCCTCGACACTTTCATTTGCCTTTACCCAATTTGTTGGAAGCATTGGAGCTCCGCGGTACGGTTCTTCAGATTTCGCACCTACCAATGAGATTAGGTTTTCACCGTCAAAAGCAAACACCACTACTGAGGTTCCTAGTGCTGCGTCGAATTTAATAGCCATAGTTTGGAAGTATTTTGAGCAAAATTAAAAATAAATGTACTTACGGAACTTTATTTTAATGTTAAATAGTGTTCATAATCAACACTTTACGTTAATAAAGGTTCGAGACAATCTCAAAAATTATTCTAATTATCTAGGAATGAAGGGAAAAGAAAAAGCCCCGCGTGTTACGCAGGGCTTTTGAAGGGTGGAAGACCGGGTTCGAACCGGCGACCTCTGGAACCACAATCCAGCGCTCTAACCAACTGAGCTACAACCACCATAATTGGGCGGCAAATATACTTGCATTGAATCTATATCTCCAACCCTTTTAATTGAATTTTTTAGAATACCACCCAAAGAGTTACCACACAAAGGATTAGTAAAAATGTCAGTAAACGGCTGCTGCTACTCATGGGCACAGCGTTGGCTTTGTTCCATACTAATGTTTCGTCGTCGTAGCTCTCTGCTTCTGGCTTGGCCAAAGAAACCAGCACTAGAACTGCCGAACAGATGGCGAACAATAAAAGTGCAAAATGTAGGAAGTTCATACCTACATACCAATGTAAGAATCCAGTATACTCCCCTCCTGCTATTTCCATACCCAAACGAGCTACCCCAAGAACTGCACCTGTGAGCAAAGCCCATTTCGCACCAGCGGAATTAATCTTCTTAAAAAAGATTCCCAATAAGAAAGCTGCAGCGATAGGAGGTGAAATATAGGCTTGAATAGATTGAAGCTTTTGGAAGAGCCCACCTTCAATCATCTGCATCATAGGAATCCATGCGATACCCAATGCAACTAACACAACGGTTGAAATTCGACCCGCTCGTACCAATTCTTTATCGTTGGCTTCTGGACGGTATTTCTTGTACACGTCAAAAGTGATTAGTGTTGAACAACTGTTAAATACTGAACTCAGAGAGCTCATTAATGCAGCTAGAAGACCCGCAACAACTAATCCTCTAAGCCCTGCTGGTAGAACCGTTTTAACCATTAAAGGCAACGCGGCATCATACCCTCCATCTGCAAAGGACAAGAGTTCTGGATTTTTTTGTGCGATAGCGTAAGCCACCACACCCGGCATCATGAAAATGAATAGAGGCAAGAGCTTCATATAACCACCGAACAAGGCTCCTTTGCGAGCTGTATCGATATCTTTAGCAGCGAGGACGCGCTGAACAATGAATTGGTCCGTGCACCAATACCAAATACCGAGGATAGGTGCTCCAAACATAATGCCCGTCCAAGGATAGCTAGTATCTGAAACTGGGCGCCATAAACTCCAATGGTTTGCAGTTGTATTTTCCATGAGTTCACCAACCCCACCGAGTTCATTTAGACCAAATACCGTGAGGATAATAGATCCACCAACGAGCACAAACATCTGCATCATGTCCGTGTAGACTACTGCCTTGAAACCTCCAAACACAGTGTAAATCCCTGTAGCTACGACAATAACAATGGCGCCGGTCCAAAAGCTAATTCCGAGCAAAGCCGTAAATACAATGGCACCCGCGAAGATGGTTACTGAAATCTTGGTCAACACATATGCCACGATACTCACGTAGGACAGATAAGTACGGGCCCAGCCGTTGTAGCGCTTCTC
>CATAPZ010000082.1:0-6655 GCA_949486955.1 Cryomorphaceae bacterium
AATATCATTCTAGATTAAGCCATTGCTCTACCCATGTGTTTTAAGTGTGAAAAGTGCCCTCTCAATGCTGCAACAGTAGAACGGTACTCGTTGTATGGCAACTTGAATTCTTCCGCAGTTTTACGCACAATTTCAGCAATCTTTGGATAGTGTACATGGTTGATGGTTGGGAACAGGTGGTGTTCAACCTGGAAATTCAAACCTCCAGTGTACCAAGTCACAAACTTGCTTTTGGTACTAAAGTTCGCTGTTGTCTTCAACTGGTGCTCAAGTAAGCTGTGGTTCTTCGCCTCTTCTTCGGTTGGGAAGTCGGCTTTGTCTACCACGTGAGCCAGCTGGAACGTGAACGATAGGATGAGTCCTGCTACCACATGCATCACCATGTTACCCCATAAAATCATATACCAAGGCAGACCAAGCGCTAGAGGTAAAACGTAAAATACACCAAAATGGAACCCTTTACCTACAATCAGTTTTGTCCATACCATACCAAGACTCTGATTTTTCGCTTTGAATAAATCCGATTTGTTGTATTTGACTACTTGAGTGAAATCTTTTTCAATCAACCATTTCCAAGTCATTAAACTATATGCAAAAGGCGCATAGATGTGCTGATACTTATGCTTCGGCTTCAACTCTTGGCTTGGGTGAAAGCGGAACATAGATCCAGTATCAATATCATCGTCATGACCGTCCAGATTAGTATGCGTATGGTGCTTGATGTTGTGCTGTACCTTCCATGTGTAAGAATTTCCTGCAAGCATGTAAATCACTGCACCTATTTTACGGTTTACCCATTCACTCTTAGTCACGTTGTTGTGAATAGCATCGTGCATTACATTCATCCCAACGCCAGCCATTCCTAAACCAGTAACGGTCCATAGGAGTGTTGTCATTAGAAATGAGGTGTAGCCAGTTAAGAATAAAATAAAAGGAACGAGGTACATCGCCAAGTTCAAGATTGCTTTGCTGTAGTAGCGGTAATCCGCCATTCCCGATTTCCCTTCCTCTTTAAGATACGTTCTTACTCTCTTACGTACTTCTTTTTGAAAATCACTCGTGCTTTTGAATCGCAACATAAAATTTTTGTAAATAAAAGGTTGAATTTAGTAATTAGAACAACAACTAGGCGCACATAGTTTAGTTTTGTAGCGAATTCAAGAATATCTCAGATGCTTAAAAATTTAAAGCCAACAGATTTAAAAGCTTGGCACAAGCTTCAAAAGAACTCTATCTATGACAAGAGAACGCTAAAAACTCGTTTTTATGAGGACTCAGAGCGTTTTAACAAATACCACATTAATTGGGACGGTATACTCTTCGACTTCTCTAAGAACCACATGGGCAGCGAAACTTTCGCGCTCTTCCAGGAATTGCTTGAAGAGGCTGACGTTCGCGCCGCCATCAAGCAGCAACAGAGCGGTGAGAAAATCAACGTCACTGAAAACCGTGCAGTACTCCACACGGCACTTCGTAATATGAGCGAGGATCCTATTTATGTGGACGGCGAGGACGTGATGCCAGGGGTGCGCGACTCGTGGGCCAAATTGGCCACCTTCTCTAGTGAAGTTCGCTCAGGAAACTGGAAAGGGCACAGCGGTAAACGTATTACCGATGTTGTTAATATTGGTATCGGTGGATCGGACTTAGGCCCAAGAATGGTCATAAATGCATTGAAGCCATTCGTTACAGACGAAATGAATTTCCACTTTGTTGCCAATGTGGATGGTGCAGACTTGCACGAGGTACTCAAGAAAGTAGATGCGGAAACCACGCTATTTATTATCGCTTCCAAAACCTTTACCACACAAGAAACCATGCAGAACGCCAATAGTGCGAAGGATTGGTTCTTAAACAACGGCGGTAACCAACAGGACGTGGCGAAGCACTTCGTTGCAGTAAGTACGAATGCAGAAGGTGTTGCAGGTTTCGGGATAGATACCAAAAACATGTTTGGATTCTGGGACTGGGTCGGAGGACGCTACAGCGTGTGGTCGGCTATTGGTCTTCCAGTGATATTGGCTATCGGATTCCAAGGATTCCAAGAATTCTTGAGCGGTGCGCATGCTATGGATAAGCATGTTGCCGAGGCAGATTGGAGCGAAAACATTCCAGCCCTTATGGCGATGCTCGGCATTTGGTACCGCAACTTCCACAACGCGCCTTCACAAGCGATTCTTCCTTACGATCAATACTTGGACAGATTTGCAGCCTACTTCCAACAGGGAGATATGGAGAGCAACGGGAAGTATGTGGACCGTGGCGGTAACCGAGTGAACTACCCGACAGGTCCCATCATTTGGGGTGAACCTGGAACGAATGGACAGCACGCGTTCTATCAGCTCATCCACCAAGGTACAGACCTCATTCCTGCAGATTTTATCGCTGCGAAAAAATGCCAGCACAGTTTGCCGGATCATCACCCAATTCTTCTTGCCAACTTCATTGCCCAAACTGAGGCCTTGATGACAGGTAAGTCAAGAATGGATGTGGAGATTGAAATGCGTCAAGCTGGATTGAGCAGTGACGATATCGATAAGATTGCACCGTATAGAGTTTTCGAAGGCAATAGACCGACCAACAGCATCGTACTGGATGAATTGAACCCTTACCACCTGGGTCAGTTGATTGCCGCATACGAGCACAAGATTTTCATCCAAGGATACATCTGGAATATTTACTCTTACGACCAATGGGGAGTGGAGCTTGGTAAAGTATTAGCAAAGGCGGTCCTCAATGAACTCAAGGGCGGTGCGAAGCACGAACACGACAGCTCAACGGCTGCGCTTATCGATTATTTGAAAAGCTAATTTATTCGGAGAGTTCCGAACGGAAAACGTCCAACAGTTCATTGAGTTGTTGGGCTTTTCTTTGCTCAATACCTGCGGCAAGAGATTCCACTTCTTTTTTGGCTACCAAATCATTGACCAGGGTTCGCCCTTTAGGAGTTAAGAAAATAAAGACGATTCTGCGGTCCTCTTTGTCTCGTACTTTCTCGAGAAAGTCCATGCTCACGAGTCGATCAACCATTCGAGAGGCATCGCTCATTTTATCCAACAAACGCTCGCGAATTTCTGAAGTAGTAGTGCCCGTATCACCAGCGCCACGAACAATACGCAAAACGTTGTACTGCTGCATTGTTAGGCCGTTTGATTTAAGGCGTGCCGCGATTTTCTCCTTCAACCTGTTGGAGGTATATATGAGATTGACAATCAATTTTGATTGCTCTGTAGTAAAGGCACTTTGTTTGATTTCTTCTTCGAGGCGCATAAACACTAAACAATTATACAGGTAATTGTTCAAACAAACAACGGGAAATAAAAAACCCGCACCTATTGGTGCGGGTTATTTGCTATATCTACTTCAGGATTAAACCGTCATAATGTCGTTTTCCTTCTTGGCGAACATCGCATCACATTTTGCGATGTATTCGTCGGTCATTTTCTGGATATCGTTCTCGCTGTCTTTGCGCAAATCTTCACTCAATCCGTCGTTGCCCATTTTCTTGAGCTCGTCCATGGCACTCTTTCGCGCAGCACGAACACCAACCTTAGCACTTTCACTTTCTGCCTTGGCCATTTTTGCCAATTCTCTACGACGCTCTTCCGTCAACGGAGGTACAGAAATAATGACGCTTTCCCCGTTGTTCATAGGGTTAAAGCCCAAGCCTGCGTTAATAATGGCTCTTTCGATATCAGGAATAATACTCTTCTCCCAAGGCTGAATACTGATGGTGCGAGCATCCGGTGTGTTGACATTACTCACCTGAGCCAGTGGCGTCGGAGCACCATAGTACTCTACCATAACACTATCGAGCATAGAGGCACTTGCACGTCCCGCACGGATTTTAAGCAATGACTTTTCCATGTGCGTAATCGCACGGTCCATATCATCTTTAGTCGATTCAAATACTAATTCTAATTCCTCTTCCATGAGATTTATCTTCTTAGTTCTTTACTAAAGTTCCTACCCCATCAACCCCAGAAACTACATTCATTAAGTTTCCTTTCTTGTTCATGTCGAAAACAACGATAGGCAGGTCATTTTCTTTACTTAGAGTGAATGCTGTCATGTCCATAACGTTCAATCCACGGTCATACACTTCTTTGAAACTCAACTCAGAGAATTTCGTAGCATTCTCGTCTTTCTCTGGATCGGCAGTATAAATTCCGTCAACACGTGTACCCTTTAGGATTACATCCGCTTGAATCTCAACAGCGCGCAGTGTTGCTCCTGTATCTGTAGTGAAGTATGGATTTCCCGTTCCTGCTGAGAAGATGACAACACGTCCTTTTTCTAGATGACGGATTGCGCGACGGCGGATAAAAGGCTCCGCAACTTTGTCCATTTCAATAGCGCTCTGAAGACGTGTTTTTACACCAGCACTTTCAAGAGCTCCTTGCAATGCAAGACCATTAATAACCGTAGCAAGCATACCCATATGGTCGGCTTGTACGCGGTCCATGCCTTGCGAAGCACCACTAATACCTCTAAAGATGTTTCCACCGCCAATAACGATACCCACCTGGACGCCCTTATTGGCTACGGCTTTAATTTCCTCTGCGTATTCCGCGATTCTTTTTGGGTCAATTCCGAAATCATTGTCCCCCATTAATGCCTCGCCGCTTAATTTTAGCAGCACTCGGTTGTACTTCATCTTACATAGGTTTGAACACAAATATAAGCCAACTGGGTTCCATTGTCTATCCCGCTGCGGTTACTTTTACACCAACTCCTCACAGTTTACCGCATAAAAAAAGCCCCCACATTATCAGTGAGGGCCTTACTATCTTGAGCTTGTTCTCTATTATAAAGAAACGCGCTTGAAGTCAACTACTTCCAAACCAGCTTGAACGCTAGTTAGGTATTTAGCAACACTCATCTTACCGTCTTTAATGAAAGCTTGGTCTACCAAAGTGTTCTCTTTGAAGAATTTGTTTAGACGACCAGTAGCGATCTTTTCCAACATTTCTTCTGGCTTGCCTTCTTGACGCGCCAACTCTTTACCAACTTCCAACTCGCGATCGATAACATCTTGAGATACTGCATCACGGTTCAATGCAACTGGGTTCATTGCAGCCGCTTGCATTGCTACGTCGCGACCAGCTTCAGCAGCTTCAGCAGTCAAACCTACCAACGTACCAATCTTGTTGCCCATGTGGATGTAAGATGCAACGTATGCAGCATTTACTGTAGCCAATTCCGCTACCTCGATCTTCTCGCCGATAACACCAGTCTGCTCTTGCAATTTATCAGCAACAGTCAAACCACCATCAAATTCTGTAGCACCTAATTCTTCTGAGGTAGAAGCACCAGAAGCCAGAGCGATATCCGCCAATTTGTGCGCTAGAGCAACGAAGTCTTCGTTCTTCGCTACGAAGTCAGTCTCACAAGACAACTTCACGATAACACCTTTATCAGCACCGTTCGTCTTCGCGATAACAGCACCTTCGGTAGCATCACGGTCAGCACGCTTAGCAGCTACTTTCTGACCTTTCTTTCTTAGGATGTCAACTGCAGCTTCGAAATCGCCTTCCGCTTCAACCAAAGCTTTTTTACAGTCCATCATACCAGCACCAGTTTGCTTTCTGAGTTTGTTTACTTCAGCAGCAGTAATCTTTGCCATGATATTGAAATTTAATTTGTTGTTTTAATTGAAAAGAGAGCCGTAAAGTTATCCCCACGGCTCTCTTGAAAAGTATAAAGTCTAGTTAAGGAACTGCTAAGCTTACGCTTTTGCAGCCTTCTTTTCAATCTTCGCCTGCTCTGCAGCTGCTTTATCGCTCTTGCGCTGAGAAAGACCTGCTTTAACTCCTTCTGTTACTCTTTCCATAATAACAGCAATAGATTTAGAAGCATCATCGTTCGCAGGAATTGCGTAGTCTACACGACGAGGATCAGAGTTTGTATCTACCATCGCAAAAGTTGGGATACCCAATTTGATGGCTTCATCTACAGCAATGTGTTCACGCTTGATATCAACGATGAAAAGTGCAGCTGGTAGACGGTTCATATCTGCTACAGAACCCAAATCCTTCTCAAGCTTCGCACGTTGACGATCTACTTGTAGACGCTCACGCTTAGATAACGTTTCGAACGTACCGTTTTCTTTCATCTTGTCGATGCTCTGCATCTTCTTGATGGCTTTACGGATAGTTACGAAGTTCGTCAACATACCTCCTGGCCAACGCTCAGTTACGTAAGGCATGTTTGCATCGCCAGCGTATTTCGCTACGATTTCTTTTGCTTGTTTTTTCGTTGCTACGAAAAGGATCTTACGACCTGATGCTGCAATTTTTGAAAGCGCTTCTGTCGCTTCGGTCAATTTTGCATCTGTTTTGTGCAGGTCGATTACGTGGATACCATTGCGCTCCATAAAGATGTAAGGCGCCATGTTTGGGTTCCACTTACGGGTCAAGTGTCCAAAGTGAACACCTGCATCCATGAGTTTTTTAATGTTGTCTGTTACTGCCATTTTCTTGAGTTTACTTTCCTAGTAAGCAATGTGCCAGTAGCCTGTTGTTAAGAGTCTGGCGCATTTGGATACTAAATCTCGATTAACGTTTAGAGAACTGGAATTTCTTACGTGCTTTCTTCTGACCGAATTTCTTACGCTCAACCATACGTGGGTCACGAGTAAGTAGTCCGGCAGGCT
>CATAPZ010000083.1:0-16767 GCA_949486955.1 Cryomorphaceae bacterium
GGGCTAAAGAATGCACCGCCGTCATACCCCAATCCTGAGGTTACTTGCTTGATGTTTGACCCGTCAATATCACAGACATATAATTCAAGGTCACCAGAGCGTGTCGATGTAAATACAATGTGCTTACCGTCTGGACTAACCGTAGCCTCAGCATCATATCCAGGTCCACTGATCAAGGTGTCGATGAGGTTGCCTTTTAAATCGCTTACATAGATATCGAAGTCTTCGTAAATCGGCCAGACATAAGCGCCGCCTGCACCTCTTTCAGGTACCTCAGGACATGCGCTATCTCCTGTGAAGGTTGAAGCGAAGAGGATGGTTATGTCGCCGGGTAGGAAGTACGCACACGTAGTACGTCCTAGTCCATTAGAAACCATTGGTGGTTCGTTTTCTAATATGGTATCTGTATCCCAGTTAAAAGCATAGATCTGGTCACATTCATTTCCCCATTTTTCAGCATTGCTTTGGAAAGTGAGCATAGAGCCGTCAAAACTAAAGTAGGCTTCAGCATTGTCACCACCGTCGGTAAGTTGGCGCATCCCGTAAAAATGGTCTTCACCGTCGTAATTGAGTTCGCTTACCCAAGTAGCACCGCTGGAAGCATCTGCTTCTTCCGCGTGATTGCATGCGATTAATGCACTGCTAGCTGCAAGGAAAATGAAAAGTCTTTTCATGATTAGAGGTCTTTGTTTTTTAGTTGTTGTTCTAATTCACTTCCAGGAACAGGATCCCAACCGTGTCCACCCCAAGGATGGCATGAAGCAACGCGTTTTACGGTCAAAGCGAAGCCTTTGAATGGACCGTGAAGTTTTACGGCTTCTTTGGCGTAAGCGCTGCAGGTTGGATTATAGCGGCAGGCAGGTGCGGTTAATGGTGATATGAGATTTCTATAAACCCAAAGAATGAGTAATAGCGGCCATCCCAATATGTATTGGAGTAATTTCAATCCTAGATTTCGTACGATGTACCTTCGGCACCGTCTTTTAGTTTAATTCCGGCAGCAGACAATTGATCGCGAATTAAATCAGCAGTTGCCCAATCCTTGTTCTCGCGCGCTTTGGCACGTAGTTCAATCACCAAATCCATGGCTTTATCAAGGGCTTCACTATGTGCTGATCCTCCTTGTTCCATTTGAAGACCCAGAATATCGAATACAAAGGCACTCATCTTCTCTTTAAAGATTATTAGGTCAGATGCGCTCAATGCGATGCTTCCTTCGCTTTGGTTGATGAGTTTGATGGCTTCGAAAAGATGCGCAATAAGAATAGGGCTGTTAAAATTGTCGCTTAGGCTTTGGTAGCATTTGTCTATCCAGGCTTGTAAATCGAAATCGCCATTGCCGGAGGCTTCTAACCCTTGTAGTTTGCTCCAAGCAGCTAGTAGTTTGTCGTGACCCTTTTCAGCTGCTAAAAGTGCTTCATTAGAGAAATCGAGTACACTGCTGTAATGTGCTTGCATCATGAAAAAGCGAACCACAGAAGGGTGGAACCCTTTGGCAAGTAATGGGTTGTTTCCACTGAATAATTCTCCAGGTAAAATGGTATTCCCAGTACTCTTGCTCATGCGCTTTCCGTTTAAGGTAAGCATGTTTGCATGGAGCCAATATTTCGCACCTTTCTTACCGCTAGTAGCAGTGTTTTGTGCGATTTCACATTCGTGGTGCGGGAACTTCAAATCCATTCCGCCACCGTGAATATCAAACTCCTCACCGAGGTATTTGGTGCTCATAGCAGAACATTCGAGGTGCCATCCTGGGAAACCCACACTCCAAGGCGAAGTCCAACGCATGATGTGTGCAGGAGATGCTTTTTTCCAAAGTGCAAAATCTGCTGGATTGCGCTTTTCTTCTTGACCGTCTAAGGCACGGGAGCCGCTCTGAAGTTCATCCATCTTCCGGCCGGAAAGAACGCCGTAATCTCCACCATCGCGGTTGTAGGCATCCACATCGAAGTAGACGGACCCATTGCTTTCATAGGCCCAGCCTTTATCAATGATGGCTTGAGTCATTTCTATTTGCTCAACAATATGACCAGTAGCTGTAGGCTCAATAGAAGGAGGGAGGGCCCCAAGACGCTCCATGACCTTGTGAAAATCAACGGTATAACGCTGAACGATTTCCATAGGTTCTAATTGCTCCAGACGTGCTTTCTTGGCAATCTTATCCTCACCCTCGTCGGCATCGTTTTCAAGATGACCTGCATCGGTAATGTTTCGTACGTAACGAACCTTATATCCTAAATGGCTCAGATATCTATAAATGAAATCGAACGAGGTAAAGGTCCGCGCATTCCCTAGGTGAACATCAGAATATACTGTTGGTCCACAGACATACATCCCAATACACCCTTCACTGACAGGAACGAGCTGCTCCTTAGCGCCAGTGAGGCTATTTTCAATATGAACGGGATACGTACTGTACAATGGGTTCATTATGCGCCGAAATCGGTCTTTAAATTAATGTAGTCGAGGAATTCTTTCTTTTTGGCTTCTTCTTTGAAAACACCGCCAAATTCAGCAGTTACAGTAGAGCTTTCAATATCTCTAATACCGCGTGAGTTCACACAGAGGTGTTTCGCATCAATTACACACGCCACATCTTTGGTGCCCAATACTTCTTGAAGTGCTTGAACTACCTGACGTGTAAGTCGCTCTTGAACTTGAGGACGTTTTGCGTAGTAGTCTACAATGCGATTCATCTTGCTGAGACCAACTACTTTTCCTTTCGAGATGTAGGCAACATGGGCGCGGCCGACGATCGGCAACAAGTGGTGCTCACAAGTGGAATAGAGTACAATATTTTTCTCAACAAGCATTTCGTCGTAGCGGTATGAATTCTCGAACGTACTCATGCTCGGCTCACGCTTTGGATTTAATCCACCGAAGGCCTCATTCACGTAGAGTTTGGCTACGCGCTTCGGAGTGCCTTTTAGGCTGTCATCTTCTAAATCCATGCCAAGTGTCTCAAGGATACCTTTGACATGTTCAGTGATGATAGCAATCTTCTCTTCGTCCGATTTGTCGAATGCATCAGCTCTTAACGGCGTTGTTGCCGAAAAACTCTCGTGTGCATCGCCAATGGCTTCAATCAATGCTTCGTCAATCTTGTTAGACATAATTCCTACTCAATTTTAGGGGCGCAAAGTTACATCAATTAGTCCCAATAAGGAACCCCTTGAGCACTTGCTTTTTCTTCTAGTTGGTCGATGGCTTCCTCAATAGCATCAAGGGCCGCTTGTGCGTCTTTCATCATTGCTTTAGCATCTTCCATCATGTTTTTCATAGAACCTGTTGGCGCGCCGCGGTGGTTCCAAGCACCCCACGCAAGAATACCCACTACATCTCCAAGAGACGGTACAGTTTCCATCTCGCGCTTCGTACGTGACGGATCTCCGTTAAGCAATAAGCTCAACTCTTTCAATTGCATGTCTACAGCCTTGGCTGCCGAAAGGTCTTCCACAGATGCTCCAACGGTGTTTCTGAATCCGGCACGCAACTGCCCCAGTTCTTCTTTAAGTTCCTTGTATTCGCTATCAATGCGATTTGCTGTAGCATAAACTGCATCTACTTCTGCATTGAACTCATAGTCAATATCTTCATAGTTGTACAAGTGGTTCACCTCAAAGGCGTGTCCTGAAACCAATTCTTCAAGCAGTCCATTCGTTGAGCGTAATACAGAGATGCTGTATGTACCTGGTTTAACGAATGTGGTCGTGCCTGGATTGGTTTTTGGTTCCCCGTTTCCGTTAATGCTTGCTTTACTGCTGTATTTCGCGTTCCATGTAAAGCGTTGTATGCCCTTGAAATCGCCGCGAGTGAATCGAGCCACCTCTGCGCCGTCTTCGTCTTTTACGACAAACAATAAGTACGGTGACTCCTCCCAATCTTCAGCGCGAAGCTGATCCATAGTCGGGTAGTGGGGCAGATCCTTGTTCGCTTCGGGACGTTCATCTTTTACGCGTGCAGCGCCATCTGCGATGTGCAACTGGAAGGTTACACCCATAGGAGGATTCTTCGAGCGGTAGTGCTGGCTTCCTTTATAGTCAATTCCACCTACGTTCGCTCTTTGGAAAAGTAATCCAGGCTTCGTTGAGAAGAATGCAGCATCTTGATCGAGTACGTACTCCAATTCACGCAAGGGCGAATAATTATCTAATACATAGAAGCCGCGTCCGAAGGTTGCTATAACCAAATCGTTCTCGCGTTCTTGGATGGCGATATCCTTCACGGCAATGGTAGGGAGTCCACCTTTTAGTTGCGCCCAATGCTCACCTCCATCAAGCGTGAAGAACATACCGAACTCTGTACCTGCAAAAAGCAAATCAGGATTGATTGGGTCTTCAACCAATGAATACACTGTACCGCGCTCCGGTAAATCACTGGCAATGCTTGCCCAGTTTTTACCGCCGTTCATACTCTTGTAGACGTACGGCTTGAAATCACCGTTTTTATGGTTGTTAAATACGGCGTACACTACATTTTCTTTGTGTGCAGATAATACAAGGTCTTGTACATACACCAATGGAAGGCTTAGTGAGCCCACTTTAGTTTTTGGCAATTCCGAGAAATTCTTGATGCTCGACCAATTTTTTCCGTCGTCGCTTGTCTTCCACACCAAACCGTCGTCAGTACCTGCCCAAAGCTCTCCAGGATTATTTGGATGCTCACGAAGGGTTACGATATTGCCGTAGATGGATGTGCTCTTGTGAAGTGCAATCGCTTCAGGGCCCCAGTAACGGTCCATGATCGGGAGGGTGTTTCGGTCCAATTGACGCGACAAATCTTCTGAAATTACTTCCCAGCTTCCGCCGCGGTCGTTTGATTTAAAGATTTTGTTAGCGGCAAAGTAGAGCGTCTTTTTCTGATGCTTACTCGTTATCAGTGGAGCGTCCCAGTTCCAGCGGTAGGCTGCCTCTTTGTAGCGAGGTTGGGGCTGGATTGGCGTTTTCTCGCCGGTTTGTTTGTTGAATCGAACCAACCAACCGTATTGAGCTTGTGCGTAAACAATGTTTGGGTCTTCAGGATCCGTAGCACTTTCAAAACCGTCACCACCGTTGGTGACGATCCAGTCGCTATTGATAATTCCTCTGCGGTTGATTGTTTGCGAAGGGCCACCCAATGAGTTGTTGTCTTGCGTACCACCGTACACATTGTAGAACGGCCAGTCGTTATCGACGGCTACCCGATAGAATTGGATCGTAGGAAGATTGGCACGCCAATTCCAGCTGCCCATTTCGTCCCACGTCTCGTACAAGCCACCATCTGTACCGATGATCATGTGCTTGGTATTTGCTGGATCAATCCACAAGCAGTGGTTATCTACGTGTTTGTCTTTTTTAGGAATTCGATTGAAGCTCTTACCCCCGTCAATACTTACATGGGCGTATGTGTCCATGCTGTAGACTGTATTCACACGCGTTGGGTGTGCGATGAGCTCTACGTAGTAATTACCGCTGGTCTCGTGACCGCTCTGCTTGTTCCAGCTCTCACCGCGATCCGTGCTCTTGTACATACCATGACCTTCAACAGTTGCATATAGTACATCTGGGTTCGCAGGGCTGATGTCCATACCGATACGTCCAACATCGCCTCCAGGGAAGCCACCGCCCACTTTATCCCAATGCTTACCGCCGTCTGTACTCTTGTACATGGCGCTTTCAGGGCCACCACTTAGGTGCGTGTATACGTGACGTCTCCTCTGATGAGCAGTTGCATACATCACATCCGGGTCACGTGGATCCATATGGATTTCATTAAATCCAGTGTGTTCACTCACTTCTAAAATTCGGGTCCAATTTTTTCCGCCATCCGTAGTCTCATAGATACCTCGTTCACCGCCCTTGTTCCAAAGCGGTCCATATGCAGCAACATATACGTGGTCTGAATTTCTCGGGTCAATGGCGATCATACCAATGTGCTCGCTACTTTCTAGACCTGTGTTTGTCCACGATTTTCCACCGTCGCGACTCACATATACCCCGTCACCGTAGGCTACAGAGCGTTGATTGTTGTTTTCACCGGTTCCTACCCAAATGGTATTTGTATTGTTCGGATCAATCTCTATGCAACCTGTACTGTAGGAATTTTCATGCTCAAAAATGGGTTGCCAAGTAGTTCCATTGTTCGAGGTTTTCCATACACCCCCAGAAGCTAGGGCTAGATACATCTCTGCCTTGTTCTCCGGGTTCACAGCTAGATCTGCAATACGACCTGAAGTCGTAGCAGGACCAATGTCTCTAAATTTGAAAGCGCTGGTGTTCGCTGTTGTCCACGCTGGTGCGTCGTCTTTCGATTTACGTTGGCTGAAGCCAGTGAAGGTGATGGTTAATGCTAGTAGAAGCGTCCAAAACTTTTGCATAATGCTGTTCTATGAAAGTTAAATGGTTATACCGCTAAAATAACGGCTAACAGTACAATGGGTTTAGGCTTTTGCAAATTAAGCCAAAACGACTAAAAATCGTCTAGAATTTAAAGGTAACCCCGGTACTTAGAACAGAAAGTGTATTTGAGTAGTCCACCGGGTTAGTGAAATCGGCACTATACATGAAATATTGCTTGTTTCGAACAATGCTTCCAAAGCTAACATTATAGGTTGTTTGGTCCGATTTTATGCTCATACCACCACCAATCTGAAGGTGGCTTCCTAACTGCTCTTGAGCACTCGAAACATAGGTCACCCCTGCTTGAAGGGTTAGAATTCCAAAACGCAGCTCACCTGCTGTTCCTATCTGATGTACCGGTGCGAGGAGTGAGTCAATAGATTCGTTTAAGTAGCGTTCATTTCTCGAAAACATTCTCCCAGCAGCAGTAGGCGCGTAGGTGTAATTTACGGTTAACAGTCCCGTCCGGCCACCAACGAGCGTTATTCCACCACGTAGCTTTGGTGCAGTCATCATGGACCATTGATACATCTCCCCATAGCCTTCGGCGGTCATTCCACTGGCAGAGATAGAAGGTCGATCAGCCCTGAACTTTGTTTCCCAATCTTGATTGAACCCGTAAACGCTTGGTAGTTCGAAGGCAGCAGCAATGCGCAGAGACTGCACAGGACGGTAATAAAATCCTACATTTCCAGTAATTCCAACCGCGCTATTGTTCCACCATTCTTCCATGGTGAAGTCGGTCAGGTCATTGGTTTCGTTAAAGGATTCTTCGTGCGTAATCTCTACGGTTTCAAACGTGTGGACAAAACTTAAAGAACCTCCGACATAAAACCTTTGGCTCAGTCCTTTTCCGGTGCCTAATGTCCAACGATTGCGCATACCTTGTCTAAAATACAGGTGCTTGGTATTGACATCAAATAGGTTAGCTGGAGCGAAGTAGTTGCCTGTGTTTGGGTTATAATCGACGGCATAACTCTGGTACATCATATCCTCGTAGGGACCTAATTCTGGTAAATACTCCGGGGGAGTTCCTGCTGCATTATTAATGAATTGCGACAGGATAGAGCCTCCGTTTGCCTCGTTATTGCGCAGTCTTCCGCGGTAAAGTTGGTCTGTATTGTATGAGAAGAACACATGCCAACCATTATTTGGGTCACGGGCGACAAAGCCGATATTACCCACATTCAAGTTGCTGGAATTACCGAGGGTTCCGCCGCTGGTACTGCGGTTGCGCGAGTTGAAAATATTGCCACTTGCAGAAAACGCATCCTGCCGATACAGTCCAACAGTGGCAGGATTAAGGGCCAGTGCAGTCAATGAACCACTCATTCCAACCATGTTTCCAGCTAAAGCAGTAAACCTGCTATCCCCGAAACTTAAGGGGGCGTTAAGCTCCGCAAAGTAGTCGAGGTCCTGAGCACTCGAGGTTAGATGTAGCGCAATACATAAAAAGATAGCACTTAGCTTTCTGATCATCTTCTTCTGCCGCTACTGCTGTTCGAACTCTGTGAACGTGTGCTGCTTGAAGGAGAAGGCGATGTACTTCTACTGTTGTCGTAGGATCTAGACGGGGTTGAGTTGTACGATCTGGTGTTGCTTCGCTCGTACGTTCGACTGGAACGTTCCGTTGGACGCGTGTAGGAACGTGAAGTGTTGTTCTTTGAAGAAGAGCTGCGCGTGGTAGATTGTACCGATGAGCGGACGTTTTGCTGCGCTGCAGCTTCTTGTTGAAGACCGTTTGCGGCTTCAATAATTCCGCGCCATCCTGCACTTGAAGTAGTGCCGCTAGTAGTGCCAGTGGTGCGACCACTGCTCACTCCAGCACCTCGAGTAGAAGTATATTTTGATGGTCTACGGTTGCCGTAGTTAGTTCGAGTAGTAGAACCGGTCGTTGTTGTGCTGGTTGTCCCTGTGCCAGAGCTATTTCCGCCTGTTTGGGACCAAGAATTGTTGTTCCAACCGTTGTTCCAGCCCCAACCATTGTTCCAGCCGTAGGGGTTGTATCCATATCCGTAGGGATCATAGCCGTAGCCCCACCCGTTATTCCATCCGTTGTTCCAGCCGTATGGATCGTGCCAACCCCATCCGTTATTCCAACCGTTGTTCCAGCCGTAACCGGATCCATAGGTGTTGCCAATGCCCCAGCCATTGTTCGAGACCCAGGCAGGGTTGTTCCACGGCGACCATGGGTTGAACATAGGACCCATGCCTCCAAAAAAAGAGAACGAACTACCAGGACGATTGAAAGAGTTGAACCCTGTATTAGACCAGCCTGAAGAGGGTGTGTTGTTCCACCAGATATTTCCTCGGCTGCTATTATCTGGAGCTACAACTTCAGAAGAATTCGTCCAGATATCGTCTAATTCTTCTTCAGAATAACCTTGTGGCAAGGTTAGAGCGGTGCGGGCAAACTGTGGCGAGGGTAGAGTAGGGTCGTAGTAGTTTTCATCTTCTGCATAATTATCCGCCAAGGAAACTGCACTGCTGCAGCTCACCAATAGTGCATAACTAATCGCCAATAAAAACACGCCTTTCCTCATAACTTCAGTAAGTTTGCCATTCAGTTTACAATTTACAAAAGTCATACCAACTCTAATACAATGGGAAAGCATTTAACCACGCGCGAGCAGGATTACTCTAAATGGTACAATGAATTGGTCGTTAAGGCCGATTTGGCGCAGAATTCAGGTGTGCGCGGATCTATGGTAATCAAGCCTTACGGTTTTGCAATTTGGGAAAGCATTCAAGCTGACCTTGATCGTCGCTTCAAAGAAACAGGCCATATGAATGCCTATTTCCCCTTGTTCATCCCGAAGTCTTATTTCTCGAAGGAAGCCTCTCATGTTGACGGTTTTGCGAAAGAATGTGCTGTGGTAACACATTACCGCCTAAAAGACGATCCAAACGGAGGTGGTGTAGTTGTAGATCCTGCAGCGAAGTTGGAAGAAGAATTGATTGTACGTCCTACTTCAGAAACCATTATTTGGGACACTTATAAGGATTGGATTCAGAGCTACCGCGACTTACCTATTCTCGTGAACCAGTGGGCCAATGTAGTTCGTTGGGAGATGAGAACGCGTTTGTTCTTGCGTACAGCCGAGTTTTTGTGGCAAGAAGGCCACACAGCGCACGCGACCAAGGAAGAAGCTATCCAGGAGGCTGAAACAATGCTTGATGTTTATGCAACTTTTGTCGAGGAGGTCATGGCAATTCCAGTTTTACGCGGTCTAAAAACTGAGGGCGAACGATTTGCCGGCGCTTTAGAAACGTATTGTATTGAGGCCTTGATGCAAGATGGTAAAGCATTACAAGCAGGTACTTCACACTTCTTAGGTCAAAATTTTGCGAAAGCATTTGATGTAAAGTTCCAAACCAAAGAAGGTACGCAGGAATACGTATGGGCTACGTCATGGGGTGTTAGTACTCGATTGATGGGTGCTTTGATTATGACACACAGTGATGATAATGGCTTGGTGTTGCCTCCAAAATTGGCTCCATATCAAGTAGTGATTGTACCTATTTACAAGGGGCAAGAGCAATTAGATGCTATTTCAGAAGTGGCTGAAGGTCTCATGAAAGATTTGCGCGCTGTTGGTGTAACTGTGAAGTTCGATAATAGAGATACCCATAAGCCGGGTTGGAAATTCAATCAATACGAGCTTCAGGGGGTACCTATAAGGATTGCAATCGGACCTAAAGATCTTGAAAAAGGCTCTGTTGAGGTAGCGCGCCGCGACACGCTCACTAAGCAGTTCATGCAGCAGGATGAGGTTGCCACAGCGATCCCGGCCTTGCTTGATGAAATTCAGGCATCGCTATTTGAAAAGGCGCTATCCTTTAGAGAGGAAAACAGTCAGACAGCGGATACCTGGGAAGAATTTAAGGCATTGATGAAAGGAAACCCAGGATTCGTATACGCACACTGGGACGGAACGACTGAAACAGAAGATAAAATCAAGGATTTAACTAAGGCGACTATCCGTTGTATTCCATTGAATAACAACCAAGAGGAGGGCAAGTGTATTCTTACGGGCAATCCAAGTACGCAAAGGGTAGTGTTTGCTAAGGCCTACTAGGACAAAAAAAAGTTCGATTTTTTAAGTAGAGGTGTTGCAGAACTCAAAATCGTTGTTACATTTGCACTCCCCAAACAAAAGAGGGGAATGTTCTGGAACATTATGGCCCGTTCGTCTAGCGGTCCAGGACGCCGCCCTTTCACGGCGGAAACACGGGTTCGATTCCCGTACGGGTCACAACTAAAAATTAATTAAAGACATGGCAAATCATAAGTCTGCTTTAAAGAGAATTCGTCAAACAGCCAGAAAGGCTGCTCACAATCGTTACTACCACAAAACGACACGTAACGCTGTGAGAAAACTTCGCGGCACCACTGATGCAGGTGAGGCAGCAGAAATGCTTCCACGCGTATCTTCTATGTTGGATAAGTTGGCAAAGCGCAACATCATCCACAAGAAGAAAGCTTCAAACTTGAAGTCTAGCTTAGCAAAGCACGTAGCTGCTCTATAAGCTTTACTTAAGCGGTGTAAAGATTTTTTGAGCCCACTCCAGTAGGAGTGGGTTTTTTTGTACCCAACATTTTTGAATGGCCAGGAAGTCGAAAGGTTTGGGATAAAAAAAAAACCGCGCCTTAAGGCGCGGTTTACTATGCGATTAACCGTCGGTTTATGACGGGTAGATGGCGTTAATTTGGTCTGTGTATTTTGCTAGAATAGGCTTACGCTTCACCTTAAAGGTTGGTGTAAGACAGCCGTTTTCTACAGTAAACTCATCGGTATCAATGATGATTTTCTTAACCTTCTCCCATTGACCGAAGTTGGCATTAGCCTTCTCTACATCTTGCCATACACGGTCGATAACGCGCTGGTCTTTAGACATGGTATCGAAGTCTGTGTAGGCGATATCGTGACGAGAACACCACTCTTTTACGCCGTCCTCGTTGAGGATACAAATTGCTGAAGGGAAGTTGCGGCCTTCACCTACGACCATACTTTGTGCAATGAGGTGCGATGCTTTTAGTTCGTTTTCAATTAACTGCGGGGCAATGTATTTACCTGCAGATGTTTTGAACATCTCTTTCTTACGATCGGTAATCTTAATGAATCCATCTTCGATAACACCAATATCACCAGTATGGAACCAACCGTCCGTCATTACCTCTGCAGTGAGTTCGGGTTGTTTGTAATAGCCCATCATGATGTTCGGTCCTTTTGCAAGGATTTCACCATCATCAGCAATCTTCGCTTCTACACCGGCGATACATTTTCCAACGTATCCTACTCGAATCATACCCGGCTCAGCCGTAGTGTTCACGGAAATTACAGGCGCTGTTTCAGTAAGGCCGTACCCTTCAAGGATAGGTGCACCCATTCCTGAGAAGAAACGCAGTAGCCTTGGTTGTAATGCAGCAGAACCACACGCGATGGCTGCAATATTGCTCATTCCAAGTGCAGCACGTACTTTACTGAATACTAGTTTATCTGCGATGCCCAACTTCCAGTGGTAGAATGCTCCATTCGCATGCTCAGGCTCCCATTTTAGTGCAAGGGATACGGCCCACTCAAAGATTCTAGCTTTCACGCCACCTGCTGAAGTACCGTTCGCAACAATACCGTCAAAGAACTTCTCGAGTAGGCGCGGTACTGCTGTGAAGATCGTAGGCTGAACCATGTTGAGATCCGCTTTGAGTGTATCCAGAGCTTCTGCGAAGTAGATAGAAGCCCCATTGTACATATATAAGTAGTGAATGAAGCGTTCGAAACTGTGACATACCGGAAGGAAGCTCAATGTTTTCGCTTGACCTCTCGGCAGTCCTGGAATTCTTGGGGTAGCTGCAATTACCGTAGTAGAGATGTTTGCATGGCTCAGCATTACACCCTTTGGCAAACCTGTGGTACCAGAGGTGTAAATGATCGTTGCCAAATCTTCAGGCTTTACGCTGGCCATAAACTTCTCCATCTCTTCTTGACGGTCCATGCTCTCGCCCAAGGCTAATACTTCAGACCAGTGATTGCGCCCTTCGTATTTCTCGAAAGAATACACTTTCTTCATGTCCTTACACTTGTCGAGTACATTGGACACCTTGTCATATAGTTCGTCGTTCGAGACAAAACAGTAGATGCTTTCACTGTGGTTGAAAATGTATTCGTAATCATCTTCAGTCATCGTTGGGTAGATCGGTACATCTACGGCACCAATCTGCAATAATGCATGGTCCATGATGTTCCATTCGCAACGGTTATTGTGGGCAATCAATGCTACCTTATCTCCGTGCTTAATGCCCAATTCGAGTAGGCCGCGGGCTGCTTGATTTACGGCGTCAATAAATTCACTTGTGCTGTAGCTCTTCCATTCTCCTCCAACTTTAGAAGACATCATTACCTCTAACGGGAAATGCTCTTGCTGGTATCTCGGGAAATCAAATAAGCGAGTAGGGTTGTTCATGTTATCGTGATGTTTGTGTGTCGTGTTAAGTGAGCTTCAAGATACTAAAAAAGGTCAATTGTACACTTGCTGTTTTACCTCAAAAACAACTTTTCCTGAGAGTATTGTTTTGATCACTTTACAGCTATTCCTATTACGTTCTGCGCTGTTAAAGAGGTCTTGATTTAATACTGTGAAGTTGGCACGTTGGCCAATTTTGATACTTCCGTACTGCTCTTCTCCAAAAGCGCTATATGCGGCTCCGTAGGTCATGCCTTCAAGGGCTTCTTTCGGACTTAGTTTCTGGTCAGCATTGAATCCACCTTCAGGCCAATGCTGTTTATCTGTTCTGTCTACCGCGGCAAAGAAGGTGTTTAATGGGTCGATGCGTTCAATAGGAAAGTCTGTACCCAAGGCAAGCAAGCCCGACGCATTCAGAATGCGCTTGTAGCTGTATGCATGCCCGATCCTGTGGTGACCTAAGCGATCCTCAGCCCAATACATGTCGCTTGTTGCGTGCGTAGGTTGTACCGAGGCAACAATATTTGGGTGGGTGTAATAGGCGCTGTCTTCAGGTGTCATAATCTGCGCATGCTCTACTCTAAATCTCAGGTCTTTTTCACGGTCCAATTCATTGAAGCTCTCCAACAAAACATGGTGTGCGCTGTCGCCGATAGCATGCACGCAGAGTTGCCAATCGTTTTGCAAGCAGCGGTCTCTCAACAGGTCTAAATCACTAGGTGCTAACAACGGCAATCCATAGTGTTCCGGGAGATCGTGGTAGGGTGCTCTGAGCAATGCGCCTCTTGAGCCAAGGGCACCGTCGAGATATGCTTTTACACTTTTCACCCGAAGGAGGTCTTTAAGAATTGGCCCATGAGATTCGAAATACGACAAGTCTTCTTCGGTATTTGAAATCATCGCGTTGACCACCAATCCAAACTTGCCTTCGTTTTGAAGCGAGTCAAGAATGAGGATTTTCTTAGTGTTTAAGCCTGCATCGGTCATCGCCGTTAACCCGTACTTCACCAAACTATCTTGGGCTTGTAGGAGTGCATTTCTCCAAAACCTTGAGCTGTGTTCGGGCAGTTCTACCAGTTGTTCTGCATTATCCACCAATACACCTTCGATAATGGCTCCGCCATCAATGGCTGTTTTATTAGTAATGTTAAACGCATCCAGCACCGTTTGATTCACCCATGCAGCATGTCCGTCAATTCGTGTTAAGTAGATCTTAACCCCACTGAAAGCGGCTAAATCTTCGGAAGTAGGAAATTCCTTTACGGGCCAATCGTTCTGGTCCCAGCCGCGGCCAATAATCCACTCATTATTGGGGTGCAATTCTATAAATTTCTCAATGCGTTCAAGGCACTCCGCCTTGCTTTGCGCACCCACCAAATTGACCATCGTTAACATTTCCGCATATCCAAAAAGGTGGCCGTGGGCATCTATAAACCCAGGGTAGAGGTGTTGTCCGTCAAGAGAGAGTTCCGTTTTCCCTTTGGGCAGGACAGTGTGCTGGGTGATGTCAATGATTTCTGCAATCTTACCGTCTTGTACGGCAATCCAAAACTCCGAGCCTTCGTGGCGAGTAATGGTATTATCGGGACTGTGTAATTTGAAGTCCTTCAGGAGTAGGTCGTACTCTTGAGGGTTTTGGCAGCTGGTTAGGGTAAAAACCCATAGCAGGTTATAAACAACAAAACGGCCAAAAGTGTGAGAAAGATTGCGCATTGAAATGAAATGTGTTGGTCTTAGAATGTGTAAATTTGCACAAATTCTTTATTACAATGAATAGCACATCCGTTGCCACTTTAGATCAGGCCAAAGAAATGGGCCTACTTCCTGAAGAGTTTGATAAAATCAAAGAAATTCTTGGACGCACACCGAACTACTTAGAACTCTCTGTTTATGGGGTGATGTGGAGTGAGCACTGCTCGTACAAGAATTCGATTGTATGGTTAAAAAAGCTGCCTAAAAAAGGCCCACACATGCTCGTTGAAGCGGGTGAAGAAAATGCAGGTCTTGTAGATATTGGCGATGGCTTGGCTTGTGCTTTTAAGATTGAAAGTCATAACCACCCTTCAGCTGTAGAACCTTACCAAGGTGCAGCAACTGGAGTTGGTGGAATCAACCGCGATATTTTCACCATGGGTGCTCGCCCAATTGCTCAGCTCAACTCGCTGCGCTTCGGTAAACCAACTGAAGACCGCACAAAGTGGTTGGTAAAAGGCGTGAGCAAGGGAATTGGCGATTACGGAAACAGCTTCGGTATCCCAATCGTGGGTGGCGAGGTATACTTTGACGAGTGCTACCACCAAAACCCGTTGGTAAATGCTTTTTCTGCCGGTATCGTTGAGGTAGGTAAGCAGATTAGTGCTACTTCTACGGGTGTAGGCAATCCGGTATTTATCGTTGGATCGGCAACCGGTAAAGATGGTATTCACGGTGCTTCGTTTGCGTCCAAGGATTTGGACGAAGACAGTGCAGAGGATATCCCATCAGTACAAGTTGGAGATCCGTTCCAAGAGAAGTTATTGCTCGAGGCGACTATGGAATTGGCCGAAACTGATGCTGTCGTAGGTATGCAGGACATGGGTGCAGCAGGTATTACTTGTTCATCTTGCGAGATGTCTGCTGCTGGCGAGCACGGTATGGATATTTGGTTGGACAAAGTGCCGTTGCGTCAGAAGATGGAAGCCTGGGAAATCCTTCTTTCAGAGAGCCAAGAGCGTATGCTTGTGGTTGTTGAGAAAGGAAAGGAGCAGGTGGTTCTCGATATTTTCGACAAGTGGGATCTTGAATGTGAAGAGATTGGTATTGTAACAGAAGGCGGTACAGTGAATTACTACTGGGGCGAGGAGCTGATGGGTACTATTCCTGCAGACAGCGCTGTACTTGGTGGAGACGCACCTGTATACCACAGAGAATGGTCTGAGCCTGCGTACTACCAGGAGTACAAGAAATTTGACATTTCTTCAGTTGATGAGCCAGCTGATCTTAAAGCGGTCGCCGAGCAGATGGTGGCCTTGCCAAACATTGCTTCAAAGAGATATATCTACGAGCAGTACGATAGTATGGTAGGTACACGCAATATGAGTACCAACGCACCTTCGGATGCTGGAGTCGTAAATATTAAAGGTACTGATAAGGCCTTGGCCATGAGTGTAGATTGTAATTCACGATTTGTGCATGTTGATCCTGAAGTAGGGTGTGCCATGGCTGTAAGTGAAGCTGCAAGAAACATTACCTGTTCTGGGGGTATTCCTTCAGCAGTAACCAACTGTTTGAACTTCGGTAACCCATACAACCCGGAAGTCTACTGGCAGTTTGTGGGCTCTATCAAGGGTATGAGTGCAGCTTGTGAGAAATTCGAAACTCCAGTTACAGGGGGTAACGTAAGTTTCTACAACCAGACTCAAATCGGTGATACTGTTGAGCCTGTATTCCCTACGCCTACCATCGGAATGATTGGGGTAGTTGAAGACAAGAAATTTGTAACGACACTCGGCTATAAGGACAAAGGAGATTTGATTTTCATGATCGGTACAAATCATGATGATATTTCTTCTTCTCAATATTTGGTAAATGTTCATGGAGTAGAAAACAGCTCTGCACCACACTTCGATCTTGAGGAAGAATTTGCGAATCAAAAGCAAGTACAAATGTTGATCCGTGAAGGAGCCATCAAATCAGCTCACGATTTGAGCGAAGGCGGTTTATTCGTCGGTTTGCTCGAAAAGGGTATGGTCAACGGATTGGGCTTTGACATTACACTTCCTGCAGAGTTCCGCAAGGATGCTGTACTCTTTGGCGAGAGTGCTTCGCGTATCCTTGTGACCGTTAGTGAAGAGAATAAGGATAAGTTTATCGACCTGATGATGCTGAACGGATGTGCGTTTGACCTATTGGGTCACGTTACTAAAGGAAGCGTTCGTGTTGATGA
>CATAPZ010000084.1:0-7521 GCA_949486955.1 Cryomorphaceae bacterium
ACTTTAAGCCCTAGTTCTTGTGCCCACCTCAGCCATTTACGGCCAATAACCAAGCTGTGGCAATGTTCGAACAGCTTGAATTTTTCCTTGAATTTCTGTTCATCACTCTCAAAATTCTCGCCGTGGGCATCGCCCAAGGTGGTGAAGATCCCGATAGAAGGCCGCACCAATTCCTCATGGCCCTGCATAGCACCCGCCTCATCTATACCAACTTCTATAAGAGCACTTTGGTGCTGGTCCGTTAGAGCGCTCAATGTTAATGGAACCCCTAGTTCGCTGTTAAAGCTTGCATGCGTGCGGTGGATCTCCTCCGGAGCACCCAACAGCTCGTACAGCCATTCCTTAACGACGGTTTTTCCGTTGCTGCCCGTTATGGCCACAACTTCGCCCGAAAGCGCCTCCCGCTGCTGTGCAGCCCACGATCTAAGCACCTCCAACGGTGCTGTATGTACAATGAAACAGGTGGACGGGTGGTTCACCGCATGGGTAGGATCGCTACAAATGACGGTGGTGGCACCGCGCGCGATGGCGCTGTCAATGTAGTGGTGGCCGTCCGCGTGCGGTGTAGCGAGCGCTATAAAACACGTAGGTTGGGCACTATGGATACGTCGGGAGTCGAAGGCGAATTGGGTGAATGATGCCTCCGCGGGGCCGTGCAAAGTTGCGCCGGCAAGTGTTGCAATATGTGCGGCTTTAATGGCCACTCTTTTGTGCGTTCAATTCGTTGTAAACCGAGCGGCTCACCGGTTCGTATTCACCGTGTTCGCCCAGCATAAAGGTTTGGTCTCCTTCCACGATGCGGTAAGAGAAGTGTGCAGGACCGCCCGTGCGGCGGCAAATAGCGTGAAGCTTGGTGACATATTCTGCCGTAGCCAATAGGTTCGGCATAGGTCCAAACGGACGGCCCTTGAAGTCTTTGTCTAGGCCCGCGATTACTACGCGCTTTCCTTGGTTGGCAAGAGCATTGGCCACCTCAACAATACCTTCGTCAAAGAATTGGGCCTCGTCGATGCCTACCACCTGAACGTCGTCTGCCAGCAGAAGCATGTTCGAGCTGTTGTCGATGGGAGTCGAGGGAATGGAGTTTTTATCGTGGCTCACCACCTCCTGTTCGTCGTAACGAATGTCGGAGGTAGGCTTGAAAATTTCGACTTTCTGTCCCGCGATCTGGGCACGGCGCATGCGACGGATTAACTCCTCCGTCTTTCCACTAAACATGGGACCACATACTACCTCAATCCAACCGCCTTTTTGTTGGTTAAATTCTATACCGCTTTGAAACATGAAAACAGATTAATGCTACTTTGGCGTTAAAGGTAGATAATATCACAGCTAGAGGAAAGGTTTATGAAGAAGAGAACGCAGATTGAAGCAGAATTGGCCCAATTGGCCCTAGAAATAGGAGGTAAGAGTCATTCAGAGGCGGCAAAAGCCGTACTCGATCTGTATAAAGGTTTGGCTTTACTCGAAGCAGAAGAAACCATTGAGAGGCAACTTGCCGCTGCGCAGCAGGATATGCAATCTCAACTTCGTGCGAAGATTGCAGAACTTCAGTCTGAAGTCAGTGTTCCAGAGGTCGATGTGCCTACACCTGCCCCTGAGGCTCCTGTAGTAGCTGATGCTGTAACAACTGCAAATCCTGAAGAAGAGGATAACCAACTCTCGCTGGTAGATGTCGCTGAAGAGATCGAAAAAGAAGAAGCTGCAAAAGCTGCTCAAGTTCTACCCGAAGAAGTAAAGGAATCAGAAGAACCTGTACTCAAATCACACGAAGACCGCACCGTATTTCAGTTGGACGAAGCCGTCGTACCGGCGCCAGCGGCACCTGAGCCACCGGCCGAAAATACAGCTGAGCCAGTGATGGTGAAAAGTGAAAGTGTCGCTGAAAAGGCGCAAAGCACTGAAAAGAAAAGTTTGAACGACCGATTGGCTGGTGACGCACTAAAGTTTGGGCTGAACGATAGAATTGGCTTTGTAAAAGATCTGTTTGACGGCTCGGCTGAAGATTTCAATCGTGTAGTAAGCCAACTCAATACCCTGGGAAGCTTGGGTGAGGCACAAGATTTCTTAACCACACATATTGCACCGGAATACGGCTGGGCAGATAACGAGGAAACCGCAGAGCGCTTTATGGCGGCGGTAGAACAACGCTTCGGGTAATTATGTCTGCAACGCTGTACGTCGTACCCACCCCTGTGGGCAATTTGGAGGACATGACCTTTCGCGCCATCACGGTACTGAAAGAAGCCGACCTCATCTTGGCTGAAGATACCCGCACCACGGGAAAATTGACGTCGCATTTTGGGATTGAAACGCCCAAGCAAAGCTTTCACATGCACAACGAACACAAGGTTGTGGAACGCTACATCGGCCAAATTCTAGCGGGTACTACCATTGCCTTAGTGAGTGATGCAGGCACCCCAGGGATCAGCGATCCCGGATTTCTACTCATACGCGCAGCCGCAGAGGCAGGGATTGAGATCATTACCCTGCCGGGCGCCACAGCCTTCGTTCCTGCGCTAGTGAGCAGCGGCTTGCCGTGCGACACCTTTTATTTTGAAGGGTTTCTACCGCCGAAGAAGGGCCGACAAACCAAGCTTCAGAACATTGCCGAGGCCACCTCAACGGTGGTGCTCTATGAAAGTCCACATAAGATTATCAAAACCCTCGGGCAAATTGTCGAATTTTGTGGGAGCGACCGCCCAGTAGCTCTTTGCCGTGAAATCTCTAAAAAGTTTGAGGAGTGTATTCGCGGAAGTGCCAGTGAAGTGCTGGCCCAGGTAGAAGAGCGCGGTGGTGTAAAAGGAGAATTGGTCCTTATTATTGGAGGATTGACCAAACAACAAGCCAAGGAAAAGGGTTAATTACGTATGACTTCCATCAAAGCACAATCGATCGAGCAATGGTTCGACACTAACGACAGCGGACCCCTATTGATCGCCGGTCCCTGCAGTGTGGAAAGTCCTGAGCAGGTTCTTGAAACTGCCCAACAGATAAAAGCGAATGCACCCATCTCTTTGTTGCGTGGTGGCGTATGGAAGCCGCGCACAAAACCCGGCTCGTTCGAAGGTGTGGGCG
Organism: Cryomorphaceae bacterium; assembly: GCA_949486955.1. GTDB lineage: Bacteria > Bacteroidota > Bacteroidia > Flavobacteriales > Schleiferiaceae > UBA10364. The sequence continues at coordinate 3,079 of CATAPZ010000084.1, forward strand.
CCGAAGCCATGCGCTGGCTTATCGATGCGGGCAAGGCCATCAATACACCAACAACGGTTGAAGTGGCCAATGCCGAGCATGTGGAGATTGCCCTGAAAGAGGGGGCTGATGTCCTCTGGATTGGAGCGCGTACGACCGTAAATCCGTTTTACGTCCAGGAGATTGCAGAAGCGCTGAAGGGCGTGAATATCCCCGTGCTTGTTAAGAATCCTATTCATGCTGAGATTGGCTTATGGGCGGGTGCTATCGAGCGCTTTCAAAAGGCGGGTACTGAGCGTATTGCAGCGGTACACCGTGGATTCTTCTCTACGGCCAAAAGCATCTACCGCAATGAACCTGAATGGCAGCACAGCTTTGATTTGCGTGCCTTGATGCCTGAGATAAAAATCATCTGTGATCCGAGCCATATCGCGGGAGACCGCAGCCTCATTAAAGAAGTGAGTCAAGTGGCCATGGACCTCGGAATGGAAGGTCTGATGATTGAGACGCATCGGGATCCAGATTGCGCCTTGAGCGATGCCAAGCAACAGATCACACCGGCCAAGCTGGGCGCCATTATTCGCGAGTTAAAAATTCACACCGAAATACCCCTGCAACCCAATGCGGAACTCGCCACCCTGCGCGAGGCTCTCGATGTCTTGGATGATGCCATTGTGGATGTGCTCCAAAAGAGATTTGCCAAGGTCAAGGACATCGCAGCCATCAAAGAGCGCGAGGGATTGAGCATCTTCCACATGGAACGGTGGTTAAAATTGGTCCAAGAGCAAACTTCCAAAGCTGAAGGCAAAGACATGTCGCCGGCGTTCATTCATGAGCTCTTCGCATTAATCCACAAATACAGCGTGGACTATCAGACTGAACTTATTAAAAAAGATGCCTAATGCGTTGGAGCCCAAAGCCGGCTCCCGAGGCAGGCATTACATCGATCTTAACCGCAGAGGTCACTAAAGACCCGCTACTCTCCCACTTGCTCGCGGTTCGTGGTATCGAAGATTTCAGTTCCGCTAAGGCCTTTTTCAGGCCCGATTTAAAACACCTGCACGATCCGTACCGCATGAAGGATATGGAGGCAGCTGTAGAACGTATTGAGCAAGCGAGGATCAACCAGGAACACGTGATGATCTATGGCGATTACGACGTGGATGGCACCACTTCTGTCGCCTTAATGTCCGATTTTCTCGACGGCAAGTTTCCCATTGAAGCCTACATTCCCGACCGCTACAAAGAGGGCTACGGATTGTCCTTTGACGGCATCAATTTGGCCGCAGAGCTGGGCATCACCCTGATCATCGCCTTGGACTGTGGCATCAAGGCCTTCGACCAGATTGCACACGCCCGACAGCTGGGCATAGACATCATTGTCTGTGACCACCACCGCCCTGAGCAAGAACTTCCCATGGCCAAGGCCATCCTCAATCCCAAGCGTCCCGACTGCCTCTACCCCTACAAAGAACTGTCCGGATGTGGTGTAGGATTCAAACTTTGTCAAGCGCTCTGCGAGCGCTGGGGATTGCCCCACGAGCACTACCTCTACCCACTTCTCGACCTGTGCGCCATCTCCATTGCTGCCGATATCGTACACGTTACAGGAGAGAACAGAATATTGGCTCATTTCGGAATGGAGCGTCTGAGAAATGGCGAAAGTCGACCAGGCATTGCAGCGCTGCTTCAAGTGGCCGCTAAAAATCCCCACGAACTCAATTTTCGAGACCTGGGCTTTACCATTGGCCCTCGAATTAATGCCGCAGGGAGAATGGAAAGTGGCCTTCGCGCCGTAGAACTGCTGCGCTCAAAGGAAGGTGAGGCGCAACAAGACCTTGCCCACCGCATCCAGCAGTTCAACACAGAACGCCGCGAGGTACAGAAAACTATTTTCGAAGAAGCGAAAAGCCAATTGGACCCCGAGAACTACCCATTTTCCAACGTTCTATACAGTCCCGAATGGCACAAAGGCGTAGTAGGTATCGTGGCTAGCAAGATTGTGGAAACGCACTATCGCCCTACCATCGTTCTAACGAAGAGTGGCGACAAACTCGCCGGCAGTGCGCGTTCAGTAACGGATTTCGACCTCTACGAGGCTCTTTCCGCCTGTGAGGAGCATTTGATCCAATTCGGCGGGCACAAATATGCCGCCGGGATGACCCTGCACGAGAGTCAACTCCCCCATTTCAAAGCAGCCTTCGAAGCCTACTGCCAAAAAAACCTCAGCCCCGACCAGCTCGAGCAGAACTACTTCTATGACGCACAGGCCCACCTAAGCCAATTCACCGATCGCTTTCACATGATTCTCAAGCAACTGGACCCGCACGGACCCGAAAATCCAGCCCCTATATTCCTGCTCAAAAATCTCGTAGATGCTGGGCAAACGCGTGCAGTAGGTGGCGACAAATCCCACCTCAAACTCAACGTCAAACACCAAGAAGGCGGACCAGCGATTTCAGGAATAGCATTTAACCAAGGTCACCTTGAAAGTGACTTCAAAGCCGGCACCCCTTTTGACGCCCTCATCACCCTCACCGAAAACCACTTCCGCGGTCAGATGAGCATCGAAATCATGGTCGAAAGCCTGCGCCCCGCAGAATAACCAGGGCTATTTATCCCAAAAAATTCTATACTCCGGTGACATCCCGTAACGCTCCTCATAAGTAGCGTCCTCAGGCATAGGAACCTTCTCATTGTTGTATAAATACTCACTTTCTGGATACGGCATTCTTCTTGGAATCTCAGTGAGGTACCACAGCGGGTCCGCACTCAATGTCGGATAGCCCGTTCGGCGCCAATCTGTCCAAGATTCCCCTTGGGTAAACATGGAAATGTATTTTTCCTCCATGATCAATTCCAGCGTGGTTGCCCCTGGCAAACTGTCTACATAAAGTTGCGAACTGTCCGATGCTACTCCCAAATAAGCCATGTTGGCTGCAATGCCCTGCTCCATAGAACCTCTCGCCCCCGTGATATCACCGCTACGAAACTGTGCTTCTGCTTTAATAAACTCCAATTCAAACGTGGTAAGCACGGGAAGATCCGCTGTGGCAGCACCCAATGACGGTATGGACCACAAGTCGCTCGAGCGATAGAATGCTATTCTTGGATCCGCTGTGGAATCCATCCTACTGTGCAAAAAACCTTCTTGGGTAAAATAGCCCACGCGGTCTATGACGGTGAACTGGTACCAAGGATTTTGGTTGATTTCCTCTTCAAAACCAATTTGAAAATCTACCCCTACAGCCAAAGCCGAATCGCACGCCGCAATCACAGCAGCCGCATCGTAGGTAGGTAACTCGCTTAAGTGGTTTAAATTTCGCGCCAAAAGCCCATCTGCTACAGCCGCCCAAGCGCCTAGGTCTCCCTGCAACATAAGGTCATCACCGCCTGGAACCATCGCTGAAGACCGCAACAACTGCGCCTTGCCTCTTGAAAGCAAACTGAAAATGGAGTCGTACACTGCAGCCCCACTGTCGTAACTGGGCTTCAAATTTTCACTTCCTGCCAGAGCCTCAGAAAAGGGCACATCGCCAAAGTGGTCGACCAACAAACCCATGTACAGCGCAGTCATAATATCCGCAATGCCCGAATAAGCCGGTGCATCTAGCGCTATAGATTGCTGACGAAGCAACTTTAGATCGTACAATCCACCTGCGTAAGCATTGTTCCACGTCCTGTCATAGTTGTATTCGTACGCCGTACGAATCTGGCTGGTCATGTGCTGCATCCATTCCGCACTCGCACGGGCCAAAACATCGCCTTGAACCATCGCATAATTTGCTTGAATGGCCGGTAAAAGCACCTGCATGCTGACCTCACTAGGTCTATTAGGATCCAATCGATAGTCGTCCAACCACTGATTGCTGCATCCAAAAAGTCCAATAGCACCAAGGACCACAACGACAAGCTTCTTTCTAATCATGCCTTAAATGTAAAACTTTTACTTCTCCACAATCTTTGCACTGCTTCCTTTCCCGGGCCAATTTGAAAGAAACCCCTTTCTACCTAGTCCATGGCCAAGCACTTCATCATCACCGTTGGCGATTTTCGCGATTCCTCCGGGAGGTACTTCTCCTTGAGGACGCCCTTCCACCGTCCCCTAAACCGCGCGTTACATCGCATTGGCGCCACCTGGCGCAAGGAGTTGAAGTGCTGGCTACTGGCCTACTCCAAGAAGAACTGGTCCACCCTTCAAACCGCCATCGAACCCTTCGGCTCCCTAGAAATTGTCACCAAAAAGCCCCTTCCTCTCTCATTAGCAAAGGGCACCAACCCCGACATCCGCAACCATCTTGAATCTTACCTGGACATGCTCTACGCACGCGGCTATGCCCAAAACACCATCAACACCTACACCAGTATGGTCAGTAAGCTGCTGAGCGCCGTACACCCAACACCACCTGAAAAACTCACCATCATTCAAATCAATAAATACCGCGCGAAGCACATCTTCCAAAA
>CATAPZ010000085.1:0-9681 GCA_949486955.1 Cryomorphaceae bacterium
CGCTACCCAACCCAGCTTTTTGAGGCAGGAGCGTATTGGATCATTTTCGTTTTGTTGGCCTTTTTGTATTTAAAAACAGGCGTTGGACAGCGACGCGGCTTCCTCTTTGGTACATTCCTAGTAGCAGTCTTTGGTTTCCGATTCTTCATAGAATTCTACAAGGAGATTCAAGTTGGATTTGAAAATTCAATGTCCCTGAACATGGGCCAATGGTTAAGCATCCCATTGGTACTTTCAGGACTTTATTTGATGCTTACATCTAAAGAACAAAACTCATGAATGCAATGCGCAAATACGCAGTCTGGATCGTAGCACTAGGTCTTGCTGCATTTATTATCCCGGGTGTTATCGGCGGGATTGGAAAAATCGGATCATCCTCACAGCCTACTGTAAAGCCTCAGGCCAGTGAACCTTATGAACCGCCTTTCCGTCAAGATGGAACCATCTATGCGGTTAATGATCAAGATACTGTAGCCACTTTCCGTGGTGAATACGCAAAGACGCCAGAAAGTATTGAAATAGGAATGATGTACCGCCGCTCTGTAAGTCCTGATATGGCCATGTTGTTCTTTATGGACGGCGGAGATCGTCTACGCAGTTTCTGGATGAAGAATACTTTGGTGAGCCTTGATATCATTTACATTAACGCCAATAACGAAGTGGTAAGCATCCAAGCCAACGCTCAACCTTTAAATACTACTAGTCTCCCGAGTGAGGCGCCAGCTTCTTATGTATTAGAGGTATTAGGCGGTACAGCAGCTACCTGGGGGATCAAAAAAGGAACAACAATCACCTGGTCAGATAATTAATCGTTGGCTTCTGCAGCCAACTTTATTTGTTTATCTTTGCCGCTTATAACATTACAAACATCTAAATGTGATTTTGGTATGTACCTAACAAAAGAAAAAAAAGCAGAAATCTTCGCTGAATTCGGAGCATCTGCAACAGACACCGGATCTGCCGAAGGGCAGATTGCATTGTTCAGCTTCCGCATCAATCACTTGACAGAGCACTTGAAGCAGAACAGAAAAGACCACAACACAGAGCGTTCGTTGATCGCCCTTGTAGGTAAAAGAAGAAAACTTCTAAACTACTTGAAGAAAACAGACATCACACGTTACCGTGCGATTGTTGAGAAACTAGGTTTGAGAAAATAATTTCAAACTAGCGGATACACAGAAAGGCAATTTTTACAATTGCCTTTTTGCGTATAAAAAAGTATCTATTTACACTATATATGATTCCTAAAGCAATTATCGAAACCATTACTCTTCCAGACGGCAGAGAGATCACTCTTGAAACTGGCAAATTGGCCAAGCAAGCAGATGGCTCTGTTGTTGTAAAGTGTGGTGGTACTATGCTGTTAGCCACTGTTGTGTCTAGCAAAGAAGCGAGAGATGGCGTTGACTTTCTTCCGCTTACGGTAGATTACCGTGAAAAATTCGCGGCAAATGGCCGCGTACCCGGAGGCTTCCTCAAAAGAGAGGGTCGTCCATCAGACAACGAAATCTTGACGATGAGATTGATCGACCGCGTATTGCGTCCTTTGTTCCCAAAGGATTACCACGCTGAGATTCAATTGATGATCCAAATGATTTCTTACGATCCTGAAGTTGAAGCTACTTCACTTACAGGTCTAGCTGCGTCTGCAGCAATCGCAGTTAGTGATCTTCCTTTCGACGGCCCTATTTCAGAGGTTCGCGTTGGACGCATTAACGGAGAGCACATCATCAACCCTACCCCAGCTCAAATCGAAGAACTAGAAGTCGATATGGTTATCGGTGCTTCGAAAGACAGCGTTGTAATGGTTGAAGGTGAAATGCAAGAAATTTCAGAAGAGGAAATGGTTGAAGCGATCAAGTTCGCCCACGATGCCATCAAGGTACAGATTGAAGCGCAAGAGCGTTTAGCTGCACAAGTTCCTGCTTCTCACAATAAGCGTGAGTACAGCCACGAAGTACACAGCGACGAAGTTCGTGAAGATGTAATGGCTGCTACCTACGACAAGGTATACGAAGTTGCTAAGAGCGGATTGCCAAAGCACGAGCGTTCAGCTGGATTCAAAGCAGTGTTGAACGAATACCTCGAAGGTAAAGACGAAGCTTGGTTGGAAGAGAACACTGGTTTTGCAAAGCGTTACTTCCACGATGTGGAGTACAAAGCTATGCGTACTATGGTGTTGAACGACGGCCAACGTTTGGACGGTCGCGATACCACGGAAGTTCGTCCTATCTGGTCAGAAATTGACTACTTGCCAGGTGCACACGGTTCTGCCGTGTTCACACGTGGGGAGACTCAGTCTTTGACTACAGTTACCTTGGGTACTTCTTTGGATGCAAACAGAATTGACGATGCGACATTTACTGGCGAAGAGAAATTCTACTTGCACTACAACTTCCCTCCGTTCTCAACTGGTGAGGCTCGCCCTATTCGTGGTGTAAGCCGTCGCGAAGTTGGTCACGGTAACCTTGCACAGCGCGCGTTGTACCAAATGGTGCATCCAGATAATCCGTACACCATCCGTGTAGTAAGTGATATCCTAGAATCAAACGGTTCGTCTTCGATGGCAACAGTTTGTGCAGGAACACTAGCATTGATGGACGCGGGTATTAAGCTAACTCGTCCTGTGAGTGGTATTGCCATGGGTCTTATCTCTGACGGTGAGAACTATGCTGTACTTTCTGACATCTTGGGTGATGAAGATCACTTGGGTGATATGGACTTCAAAGTAACCGGTACTGAGAAAGGTATTACTGCTTGTCAGATGGATATCAAAATCAAAGGTTTGAGCTATGAAATCTTGGTGAACGCTTTGAAGCAGAGCCGTGAAGGACGTATGCACATCTTAGGTGAGATGTTGAAGACGATGCCAGAGTCACGCGAGCAATTGAAACCAAATGCTCCGAAGATCATGACATTGACCGTGAAGAAAGAGTTCATTGGTCCTATCATTGGTCCTGGTGGTAAGAACATCCAAGGCATCCAAGCAGATACAGGTACGACTGTAACCATCGAAGAAATCGAAGAGCGCGGTCATATCGAAATCTCTGGTAAGGATTACGACAAGATGAACCAAGCGTTGGAAATGATCCGCGCAATCGCTTTCGAACCAGAAGTAGGTGAAACCTATGAAGGTATCGTACGCGGTGTTCAGACTTACGGCGCATTCATTGAAATTGCACCAAAGGTTCAAGGGTTGTTGCACATCTCTGAGATCGATTGGACGCGCATCAAGAATGTTGAAGACGTACTAAAAGAAGGCGACAAAGTGCGCGTTAAACTTCTAGACGTTGACAAAGCAGGTAAGATGAAGCTTTCTCGTAAGGTATTATTGCCGAAGCCTGAAAAGGACGGCGACAAGCAAGAAGGCTAATTTTAGAATAAGTTATGCGGACCAGTTGCGCAGGTAATTGGTCCGCTCATTAAAACATTTCTCTACCATGAGACAGTTAAAAATCACCAAACAGGTTACCAACCGCGAAACGGCCTCGTTAGATAAATATCTACAGGAGATTGGTAAAGTTGAATTGATTACTGCAGAGGAAGAAGTGGAGTTGGCACAGCGCATCAAAGCGGGTGACCAAATCGCCTTGGAAAAATTAACCAAGGCCAACCTTCGTTTCGTAGTTTCTGTAGCTAAGCAATACCAAAACCAGGGCTTGACACTTCCGGATTTGATCAACGAAGGGAACTTGGGATTGATTAAGGCTGCACAACGTTTCGATGAGACTCGTGGTTTCAAATTCATTTCATACGCTGTATGGTGGATTCGTCAGAGTATTCTTCAAGCATTGGCAGAGCAGAGCCGTATTGTTCGTCTTCCGTTGAACAAGATTGGTTCAATCAACAAGATTAACAAGGCGTACGCCTACCTCGAGCAAGAGCACGAGCGTCCTCCAAGCGCTGCTGAAATCTCGAAGCACTTAGAGATGAGTGAATCTGATGTAAAGGAGAGCATGCGTAACAGTGGTCGTCACGTAAGTATGGACGCACCTTTAGTTGAAGGTGAAGACAGCAACTTGTACGACGTACTGAACTCTTCAGACTCACCACACCCGGACGAGGATTTGATGATGGACTCTTTGCGTACAGAGATCGAGCGTTCGTTGGCTACCTTAACTCCTAGAGAAGGTGATGTTATTCGTTTGTACTTCGGTCTAGGCGGTCAACACCCAATGACTCTTGAAGAAATTGGTGAGAAGTTTGATTTGACTCGTGAGCGTGTTCGCCAGATCAAAGAGAAGGCAATTCGTCGCATGAAGCACACTTCTAGAAGCAAAATCTTAAAGACCTACCTCGGTTAATAAACTAGGTAAGAACTTTTTTAGTAAGCACCCCATCCAGCCGGATGGGGTGCTTTATTTTTGTACAAACAATAAGAGCAACGTCATGGCATCACCTATCATTTCTCCTTCTCTTCTAGCCGCGGATTTCGGCAATCTGCAACGCGATTGTCAAATGGTCAATGAAAGCGAGGCCGATTGGTTCCACATCGATGTCATGGACGGCGTATTTGTCCCTAACATCAGCTACGGAATGCCAGTGGTTAAAACCATGGCGGACAATTGCGATAAGGTCATGGACGTGCATTTGATGATCGTTCAGCCTGAGCGTTACATTCAAACATTCAAAGACTGTGGTGCAGATATCCTTACGGTGCACTACGAAGCATGTACACACTTGCACCGCACCATTCAAGAGATTCATAACGCAGGAATGAAAGCAGGTGTAGCGTTAAATCCTCATACTCCGTTGAGCGTATTGGAAGATATTGTTCAAGATTTGGACGAGGTGTTGCTGATGAGTGTGAATCCAGGATTTGGCGGTCAAAAGTTCATAGAGAACACCGTCAAAAAAACTGCTCAAACACGTGAATTAGTGGATAAGAGTGGCTCTAAAGCCATTATCGAGATTGACGGAGGTGTGAATCTTGAAACGGGCGCTCGATTAGTAGCTGCAGGCGCAGATGCCTTGGTCGCCGGTTCTTTTGTTTTCAAGAGCGAAGACCCGAAAGCGACTATTGCAGCTCTTAAGCAACTCTAATTAACGGCGGTATTCTGCACTGAGCGCATACACCTGCTCGAGGATTGCCTTTTCTACTTCGTTTACCTCTAGGCCGCGGCGTTTCATCATTCGATCGGCTGTATCTAATGCCTTATCGATACGGTATTCCATCGTGCCTTGTGGTCCACCCCAGGTGAACGAGGCAATGAAGTTGCGTGGAAAACCTGCACCGTATACGTTTGCACTTACACCCACGACCGTACCTGTATTGAACATGGTGTTAATACCTGATTTACTGTGGTCGCCCATAATGAGACCACAAAACTGTTGTCCTGTCTTCGCGAATCGACCGTCTACATAGGACCATGCCTTTACTTCGTCGTAGTTATTTTTCAGGTTTGAGTTGTTGGTATCTGCACCCAGATTACACCATTCACCCAGGGCACTATTGCCTAAGAAACCGTCATGGCCCTTGTTTGAATAGCCTATGATTACGCTATTATTGACTTCCCCACCCACTTTACAATGTGGGCCTAAAGTGGTTGCTCCGTAAATCTTAGCTCCCATCTTTAAAGCACTACTTTCACCCAATGCTAAGCCTCCACGGACGATACAACCTTCCATAATTTCGGCATTCTTTGCCAAATAAATTGGTCCTGATGTCGCATTGAGGATACTTGCCGTGGCTTTCGCTCCTTCCTCTAAGAATACGCGATCTCCTATAACGGTATTCGTAGCATCAATCGGAGCGCTAAAGCGGTCTTTCGTGAGTAGATCAAAGTCTAGATTCAATTCTGAAGCATTCTTACTCCAGATGTCCCAAGGACGGGTGATGAGGTTCAAAGCGCCACTAAATGGAATGATTTCCGACGGCTCATCTTCCCACTTCTCTCCTTTAAATGCCAATAGCTCGTCGCCTTGGATAAGGGCTTGACCGGCGCTTAAACCAGCAACAGCCTCTAAAAATGCATCTGTAGGGCACACACTACCACTTACCAATACCTCGGCTTCAATAGAAGGATACTTCGCATTCAAATACGCCTCTGTACCATAGCCTATCTCATGACCACGCTTCGTGTATTTCTCAGCGATAGTGATAATGCCACAGCGCAATTCTGCTACAGGCCTCGTATAGGTTAATGGCAGTAAGTGAGAACGGTGTTTACCGTCAACGAGTTGAATCTTCATTCGGTGCGTTATTGGTTCCTTCGAATTTAGGGCAAAAAAAAGACCCGCACACAGCGGGCCTTAAATTTTGATACGCTAAGTATCTTATCCTCTCTTACCGTAACGGCTGCGGAATTTATCCACACGACCTGCGGTATCAACAAGCTTCACCTTACCAGTGTAGAACGGGTGAGAGTAGCTAGAAATTTCCATTTTGATTAGTGGGTATTCAACACCATCTACTTCGATAGTGTCTTTCGCATCAGCACAAGACTTAGTGATGAATTGATCGCCTGTACCCATGTCTTTAAAGACACACAAGCGGTAGTTTTCTGGATGAATTCCTGTTTTCATTTCGTTTTGTATTTAATAGCCTGAGTTTTTGCCCAAGCCCCATTTCCGTTATTTCGGACGGCAAATATAAGTCAAATGTTCGCACGCCGCTTAATTGGTGGTGCAAAAATAGTAATGTAGCTTCGCTAGTAGATGAAAATCCTGAAAATTATCATATCGTCCGTGCTGTTTATGACCGTTATCGGTTGTAGGAATACGATAGAATTTCCGGGGACCAATGTAGAATTGGCCTTTTCGTCGGATACCATTTATCTGGATACAGTCTTTACAGGACTGGCCAGCTCTACACGTACCCTGAAAGTATTTAACCCGTCGGATGAGAACATCACCATCGACCGTGTGTATTTGGGCCGAGGTGCCGGGAGTTTCTACCGCATGAACGTGGATGGGGTGAGCGGTAAAGACGTAGAAAACGTAGAGGTATTGGCCAAAGACAGTACCTATATCTTCATTGAGATTAGTCCCGATGCGGCCGGGTCAACAGAGCTCGTTTACAAAGACAGTATACTGTTTGAAAATGGCGGAATACAGCAACATGTAGATGTGGTTACCACCGTTTGGGATGCTGTGTACCACTTCCCTACCAATGTGTTGACTATTAATCGGCCAGAGCCACTCCCACCATTAAAACTTGCCTATTCTGTTTTGGGGGAAAACGAAGTTTGGGACAATACTAAACCACACGTTGTTTATGGGTATGCAGTCGTGGACAGTGCACATCGATTAACCATTGAGCCCGGAACTCAAGTTCATTTCCATGCTGGCAGTGGCCTTTGGGTATACCGCGATGGTGAGCTGTACGTCGATCCAAATGAAACCGGAAGTATGGACGACGCTGTAGTATTTCAAGGGGACCGATTGGAACCCTCTTACGAGTGGGTACCCGGTCAGTGGGGCGGCCTGCTAGGCGGTGTATTCATCCAAGGTGGTGCGCAATCAAAGGCAGTACTCAACAACCTTATTATTAAAAATTCATCGACTGCATTGCGGGTTGATAGTGCTTGGGGAACCCTTCCCAATCTTACTGTAAACAACACCATTATAACCCACAGCTCAAGAGTGGGTCTGTACGGCGGATACGGGAACATCTTAGGAACCAACCTCGCCATCGGTCCTAGTGGGGTATATGGATTTTACGGTTTAGGCGGGAACTACCGCTTTGACCACACCACCATTAACAACACATGGAGCTTCTCCTCTAGAGGCGGCACTGGTATTGGCATGGTCAATTTCTTTGAAGACGCCGCTGGCAACCGTTATACCAGAAGCCTAAGTGCTACATTCACCAATACTTACATCGGCGGAAATCTCGCCAGCGAAGTGGCTATGGGCATTGATAACAACGAGGTTTTTGATGTACGATTTGAAAACAGTGCACTAAAGATCGAACCGAATCCCGAAGCCGGTCATTACACATTGACCGATACCACCATGTTCAAGGATTGTGAATTTAATTTGAATTGGGGCTTCTCATCCACCCCTTGGATACCCGAAGACCAGTGGAGATTCTTACCCGATTCTGTTTCCCTATTGTTCAGCAAAGCGAAGGCAACTGCCATTAGTCCGCTGCTCGATCTTGGAGGTACTGGTAGAAGTACCCCCGCCACTATTGGCGCTTTGGAACGTCCTTAAAGGTTCTTTAGAAATTCTAGAGTATTCACCCCGTCGGCATAATCCCATAAACGAGGCTTCTGCGCGGTACCAAGTGGAAGGTACCCCTGACCCACAACGCATTGAACGCTTTCTCCCCAAGCCTCGAGCCGCGCCTGTGGACCTGCCTCAGGGTATGTGCTGTAATGAAGTATAGACACAGGGGTGTGAAGCTCTTCGTTCTCGCGAACAATGATGAAGCCGTTTTCTAAGAAATCGTCTTGGTTCAGCAAGAATAAAGCACGGTAGTAGTCGTAGTTGTTGCCGTACTTGTTGTTGTTTACCACATCGCTGTAGTCCACAATATTGGCAAAGACGTTTTGAATGTCGTATCCTTGAGGAACGAGCAAGTGACTTACATTTCTGCAACCCATACCGAAATAGGAGAAGATATCTGCTCCCAGTCCTTTAAGCTCTTCTTCGGACTCATTTCCGGTTAAAACAGCTACTGAGGTTCTGTTTTTGCGGATTATGTTCGGGTATTTACCAAAGTAGTATTCAAAATAACGCGAAGTATTGTCACTTCCGGTGGCTATAACAGCACCCATATCAGAGAGCTGCTCGACAAAAATCCAATCCCCTTCAAAGAGCTCGTCAAAGCGTAGCAACACTTTCACTAAAACTGGCAAGAGGTATTGATCGTCACTACTCATCTTAATGAGTGCAAAATGACCCGAGAGGAATACACTTAAAAAATCATGCATGCCTACCAGCGGTAAGTTTCCGGCCATTACAATTCCCACTCTCGTGCGAGCAACTTCTGCAGTTCCCCCTTCGCGTTCACGCCATGCTTCAAGGTTCTCCTTGGTGAGCTCATTGCCCCACGCTTCGAGGGCCAACATGGTGTTTTCTTCTACAAACCAACCGTTATGCCTAAAGGAACGCGTAATCGCAGCACGCAATTCTTCTGCGAGATCTTCGTGACCGTTGGAAATAGATTTCCCTTGGACGAATTCTCTTATGAACACTCCTAATTGGGAAACTGCTTCAATCCTATGGTCAGTAAAAAACATTGGCGCTACATTTGCGTTAAGAATTGCAAAGCTAAAACAACAGGGCTATATGGCTATTAAAATCACTGACGAATGCATTAATTGCGGTGCTTGTGAACCGGAATGTCCGAATAACGCGATATATGAAGGTGCACTGGAGTGGCGATTCAGCGAAGGAACCGACCTCAGCGGTAACATTATTACCCCTAACGGGAATAAATATGATGCCGATGAAGCACAAGAGCCTGTTGATTACGACGTTTACTACATTGTAACTGATAAGTGTACGGAGTGTATTGGATTCCATGAAGAACCTCAATGTGCGGAAGTATGCCCTGTAGACTGCTGTGTGCCGGACGAAGACAATGAAGAAACTGAAGAGGAACTTATGGCGAAAAAAGACTTCATGCATGTTGAAGAATAGCCTTTATGCGCTTCTCCTGCTCAGTCTAACCGCCGCCGCCCAACCCAACGAACAATCTTTACAAAGGCTAGGTAACGCATACCTTCTACC
>CATAPZ010000086.1:0-1842 GCA_949486955.1 Cryomorphaceae bacterium
AATCCAAACACCATCATCCTAGACGGTGGGGACCTCATCCAAGGAAGTGCCGTGGCAGCACTTTCAGAAGGTGCCGCCTTCAGCTCTATCATAAAAGCAATGAATTACGACTTCCTCATACCTGGAAACTGGGAGGTGGTGTACGGTAAAGAGCAAATGATGAAAGTCATGCAAGGTTATGAGACTCCTGTGATTACCGCTAACATGTACCACGAAGATGGCAAGGACCCAATCTTCCCGCAATATTACATCCAAGATGTAGGCAACACGCGTTTAGGTTTCCTTTCCTACAACGATCCAGAAGTGCCTATTCGTCAGAACCCAAGCTTTTCAGTAGGCCTTGATTTTGACCCTATTCTAGAAAATCTTGAAGCCCTAGTGACCGAAATGAAGGACGAGAAAGGGGTAGATATCCTCTTCCTAGTCACGCACATTGGTATCTCAAAGCAATACGATCTCGCGAACAATCCTGCCTTGAGTAGAATAGACTATGTATTGGGGAACGACACCCACGAGCGTATTCGTAAACCGCTTCAAGCCGGTCATGCTCGTGTGACAGAACCAGGAGCCTTTGCTTCATTCGTAGGTAAAATGGTTTTGGAAGTGCAAAATGGCGAGTTGCTCAGTGAGGAGTATGAACTTATGGAAGTAGACCCATCGAAGTACGAAGCCGATGCAGAAGTAGCTGCCGTCATTGAAGAAGCTGTAGCACCGTACAAAGAAGAAATCGACCAAGTATTGGGCTATACCCAAACACCTTTGTACCGCTATTTTGTCGTAGAGAACCCAATGGACAACTTCATCACTGATGCTTCTATGTGGAAGAACGATGTAGACATCGCGTTGAGTAACGGGTTCCGCTTTAGCCCACCTATCGTTCCTGGAGAAAATGGTGTCGCACCTATCACGCGCGGTGACCTATGGAAGATGCTGCCGGTAAATGAAAAGGTGAAAATTGGCAAGGCCAGCGGACAGCAGATCAAAGATTGGCTGGAAAAGGAATTGCACAATGTATTTGCAGAGAACCCACAAGAGCGTTTCGGCGGATGGGTAGTTCGATTCTCCGGAATGGAACTCAAGTTCAATGCTAATGCACCAAAAGGCGAGCGCGTGAGCTCTATTGTTATTAAAGGTGAGCCGATGGAATTAGACAAGCTGTATAAAATGTCAGCATGTCGCCGCGAAGGAGAGCCAATCAGCACTCTTTGTCGCATGAAAGGCACTGTTGAAACGGTGGTTATGGATTACACCATCCACGACCTTATCGAAGAATACCTTGCCGTATACGACACCATTGCTCCTGTTCGTGATGGACGCGCCGTGTCTTTAGATTTGGGCGATAACGTACTGTCGCAGTTACCTGGAACCGATTACCACTTCCACTAAAAAAATTAAGATGAAAAAATTACTATTTGCCGTAGCCTTAACCTTTGGTTTGTTTGCACCACAAGCACTTTCTGCGCAGTCAGAAGGAACACAAAATTACTTCGTACTGAACCGCAACCTTCAGCAACTCAAGGCCATTTCATTGGCCGCGGGTGACCTCGCTGAAATAGACGGTGAGCAATTTGGTGAGTTTAACGTAGTAATCTGCGGAAAAGCTGTTAAAGATCTAGTGAATCCTGAAATCATGGACCCAATCATCAAACGTGCCGAAGAAAATGGAGTACAGCTAGTGGCTTGTGGCTTCTCTTTGAAAAAGTTTGGTGTAGATATGGCGGCCATCCCTTCACAGATAATCAAAGTAGACAACGGAATCCTTTACGGGTTTACCCTTCAGAAAAAAGGCTATTACAGTATTACGCTTTAACCTAAAGCGCCAATTTGAACCGCTCAAAAGGC
>CATAPZ010000087.1:0-4167 GCA_949486955.1 Cryomorphaceae bacterium
ACCCGCGAGGTAGTGCTGCACGACGGATTGATTTCCTATGAAAAGATGCTGTTCGAGGCGAAAAAAGTCTATGGTGATTCTGTGACTATTGCAAACATTCGAATTTATTCTGAAGAGTTTAAAACGAAATGGTTCGGAAGAAATAGCGATGTTCAAGCGCTCGTAGATGTTATCTACGTTACCAAGTAACTAGTTCATTAGATATTTAAGCTCATCAGTGTATACTGCTTCAATCTCTTTGAGCTTATTCCACGATTGCACTACAAAATCGACATAGCCAATCAAGGCTGAATATTGATTTTCAAAGTGCTCATCGTCAAGCAGACGCAATTCATACCTTAACTTCTCTATGATTGCCAATACTTGAGAAGATGTATGGCCGAGGTTTTTGAGGTAATCAATGCTAGAACTGGCAATGGCTTGCTCATCAAAAGCTTCTTTTCCGTAGGCCAACAATAATCCAATATCTGTGTTAACTTTTGTATGGCTTTCCAACTTCTCTAAGAGCATTTCGAGCACATCCTTGTAAGCACTTTTAGCCACAAGCCTTTGTGTTAGCAGGTAGTTGATTTCCTCGAAGAAACAAGGATCGCTATGGTTGATAATTTGCTCCACAGATTTAAGATACGAATACTGTTGTATGTACAAAGATTTCGATAGTAATTATTCTTCAAGAAACCTCCTAGAACTCATCCGTGAGGGCGAACACGTGAACCAAGATTTCAAGTACAAGATTTCAGATAGCCGCAAAATCGCACGAACGATTAGTGCATTCTCTAATACCAGTGGCGGCAGGCTTTTAATAGGAGTTAGAGATAATGGTGTTGTTGCAGGCGTTAAAGATGAAGACGACATTTACATGATTGAAAATGCCACTCAGATTTTCCTATCGCCCAGTATAGATCCCGAAATTCTTGCGCACAATATTGATGGAAAAATCGTTTGGGAAATCAATATTCCAGAAGGAAGTAGTAAGCCCTACAAGGTCGAAGAATTGGACTCCATGACCGCCTACTACAGGGACCAAGATGAAAATTTTGCCGCTAATGCCGTCCTTATTGAAGTCTGGAAACAAGAACAGGCAAATCGAAGCAAACGCCCTGTAGAATTTAGCGATAGCGAACGTAAACTCATCGATTACCTGAAAGTTTACCCTGGCATTAGCACTAGTAAAGCCGCCAAAGTAATGGCTATCGACCGTCGAAGAACAATTGAAACTTTAGCCAGATTAATCCGTTGGGAGGTTATTGACTGGGCACAGGATCAAGGAAAGTTTGAATATTTTCTTGACTAAAGAAAGCGTTGTGGATTGGGGATTGTCCTCAAAGCCCAATCAATTTTAGTTGTGATTTCGTCTTCTTGACTCAAACCTCGAGCAATTCCTGCTTCCTCCATTCTATGTGTGAGATGATGCAAGACGATCCCACAGCTGACGCTCACATTAAAACTTTCTACAAAACCTTTCATCGGAATGTAAATGACTTCATCAGCATGCTTCAGGAGTTCTTTGGAGGCACCCTCTTGTTCGTTACCAAAGCAAATAGTCGCAGGAACAGTAGGGTCTATGTCGTGCAACGGTTTTGCATTTGCATTTAAGGCGGTAACGTAAAGATTCCTACCTGAAGATTTTAGCAATTCTGCCCACTGTGCCACGCCGCCTTCGTTGTAAGTATTGAAGAATGAAGTATCCAACCACTTCTCTACCCCTTTACTTATCCCAGAGCTCACATTAAATCGCTCGTTCTTATCATATATATCTACCCGTTGAACGCCAAATGCATCCGCAGTACGCATGAGCGCCGATGCATTCTGAGTCTTCATCATATCCTCTAAAGCTAGGGAAAAGTGGCGCGTGCGGTGCTGAATTTTCTGCTCGAATAATTGGCGTTTGTGATCGCTTAGCTCCAAAGAAATCTTCGCATAAAATGCTTGTTTTTCCTCTAGCGACATCAATTTCCAATTAACTCTGTCCATTTCTTTGTTTCTTTGCGTGGTTCAAAAGTAAGCACATGTTTAGTAAAATTATCAGAATAGTAGTATCCGCGGCAATTTTCGGTTGGTCGCTTTACAGTTTTATTGACGGCGAAATTGGCAATGGTGTTGCATTGTTATTCCCTGCCGCCATTGTACTCTTCACTTACTTTAGAAACGAACGCATCCTTATCTCCCTTTACCACATGCGTAAGCAAGATTTGGAAAAAGCAGAAAAGGCTCTAGGAGGCATTAAAAATCCTGAGCAAAGCTTAATCAAAACCCAGTTGGCTTATTATTACTTGCTCATGGGGATGATTGAATCTCAAAGAAAAGTAGGTAAGGCAGAAACACTGTTGAAGAAAGCCCTAAATACAGGTCTTCGTATGGATCAAGACAAAGCACTGGCTAAACTTAATTTAGCGGGCATTGCCTTGACGAAACGTCGCAAAAAAGAGGCTCAGATTCTTTTGACTGATGTGAAACGCCTCGACTCTAAAGGTGTATTAGCTGAGCAAACCAAGTACATCAAACAACAAATGAAAAGAATCTAATAGATTCGACCTCATTTACTGAACCTCTACTCTATTGTTGCGTTAAGCAGGAATAACGCCTGATTATGTATACCATAGAGCGTATCCAACGCATCCCCATTTCACTCGAACAGGCCTGGAGTTTTTTTCAAAATCCCGGTAACCTATCGAAGATTACCCCAAGCGAAATGGGCTTCGATATTTTAAGCGAAGTACCTGAGAAAATGTACCCTGGCTTATTTATAAATTATAAAGTGAGTCCGTTGTTCGGTATTAAAATGAACTGGACCACTGAGATTACTTATGTTGATACACCCAATTATTTCGTAGACGAACAGCGGGTAGGACCCTACTCCATTTGGCATCATGAGCATCACTTTAAAGAAATAGAAGGTGGCGTTGAAATGTTAGATCGGGTTAATTACAAGGTGCCTCTAGGTATATTAGGCAAGCTGGCACATCCCCTTATCGTCAAGCCAAAACTTGAAGAGATATTTGACTTTCGCATCCAAAGGGTTGAAGAAATATTCGGAAAATGGGAAAAGTGATAGTCGGGATTGACTACGGAAGTAAAACGTCCGGCTTTACTTGTGCCGCTATTATTAATGATGTCGGTATTTCAGTACATCAAGCGACCAAAAACAAAGACGCTGATAAGTGGCTTAAAGACCTTCTAGAGCCTTTAAAACCGAATGTCATTGGCATTGACGCTCCCTTATCTATACCGGGTGCTCTTCGTGGAATTGACGGTTTTACCAATTACCATTACAGAAAAGCTGATGTCGAGGCCAAAGCGATGAGTCCCATGTTCTTGGGCGGCTTAACAGCACGTGCTATAGAATTGGCCCATTGGTTGAGGCAAACCACAGCGAGTAAGGTCATTGAAGTTTATCCAAAATTGACTGCTCAAGAACTTCAACTAGATTCAAAGCGTTACAAAAAAGACAAAGCCTTCCTACCGGAGGCTAAAGATGCTCTTGCAATTGCAACTGGCTGGAATCTTAATGCTATAGAGGTTGAAAATTGGCACCAATTCGATGCTCTCATGGCCTTAAGAACCACTGAGCGGTTCATATATGAAAAAGCAAATACCTTGGGCGACAAAGCTGAAGGATTGATTTATTTTTGACACATGGCAGAAGATAAGCGAACACACAACCCTATTGACCCCGATAAAATTGCTGAGAATGCAAGTTTATTGCCCTATGGTTCGTCGGTAAGTGCACCTGCATTCAAAGCAGTAGATGTGCTTAAAAACAAATCTCTCGACGTTAATGCCATGGAGATGCAAACAGATATGCAACTTGATCAGATCAAGGAGCAAATTGAACTGCTTGCGGCTCAAGCCAAAAAAATACAAGACCGCAAAGAGTTAAGCGCCCATATCTATAGTGCTGAGATGGGATTTAAACCTGAGATAAACCACACCTATTTCCTATACCGTCGCGACAACGGTTCTACCGTCTTAAGTATGATAGGTCCATCTGAATGGCGAAAGAGTCCCTTTGAGTTCATGCACAAAGTGCTACTTTTGGCCGACCACACTTGGGACATCGTCGAATAATGCTAGAACACATATACCACATAGAGCACGCGCAATCCCCTACGCTCGTTCTACTGCATGGCTACGGCTCTAACATGCACGACCTCTTCGGTCTTAAGC
>CATAPZ010000088.1:0-7171 GCA_949486955.1 Cryomorphaceae bacterium
GAAAGCTTGCGTCACCTCACCATTGAGGAGACCTACGAGTTGGCCGATGCCATTGAAGAAAACGATTTGAATGAGATCAAGAAAGAGCTCGGAGATCTGATGCTTCACATGGTGTTTTACTCAAAAATTGGCAGTGAAAAAGGTGCTTTTGATGTTGCAGATGTGCTCAACAGCGTTTGTGATAAACTCATTCACCGTCATCCCCATATCTACGGAGATGTCGAAGCCACCACTGAAGAAGAGGTAAAGGCGAACTGGGAAGCAATCAAACTCAAGGAAAAAGGGACTAAAAGTGTTCTTCAAGGAGTGCCGCGTGGTTTACCTGCCCTGGTGAAATCCATTCGCATTGGAGATAAAGCGCGCGGAGCAGGGTTTGATTGGGACAAGCCGGAGGATGTTTGGGGTAAAATAAAGGAAGAGCTTGGAGAGTTTGAAGAGAGTCAAATATCTGGAAAACAAGAAGATATAGAAGGTGAGTTTGGAGATTTGATGTTTTCCTTAATCAATTTTGCTAGGCTAAGTGATATCGACCCAGAATTGGCCTTGGAGCGTACGAACAAAAAATTCATCTTCAGATTCACCTACATGGAGAAACAAGCCGCCGCACAAGGTAAAGAGTTGTCTACTATGACTTTAGATGAAATGGAGGTCCTTTGGAATGAAGCCAAGGAGTTGTCTAGAGATTAAATTCCCTTGAATTTATTGTTAAATATCAGATAAAGTAGTTTCTGTACTTTAGTGAATGTACTGAAATAGTGTACTTTACATATATGAAAACACTCTATCTAATTCGACACGCCAAGAGTTCTTGGTCTATTGACGGAATTGAAGATCGTGATAGACCTTTGAAGGGACGAGGTATCCGTGACGCACATTTAGTCAGTGAATATCTTCGTGACGAGATCGATTCTCCACAAGACTTCTCGTTTTACAGTTCGCCAGCAACAAGAGCGCTTCATACGGCTCTAATTTTCGCCAAAAATCTTGGTGTACCGGCGAATAAAATGTGTATCAATGATCATTTGTACCATTGTGGTGTCTCTGAACTGATTGATATTGTCCGAAGAACATCTAGTATACACGATACAGCTTTTTATTTCGCACACAATCCGGCCATCACAGATTTTGTGAATGAAATGACTAATGCCAGTGTAAAGAACGTTCCTACCACGGGGGTTGTTTGCGTAAGGTTTGACTGTAAAGACTGGAATTCCATTAATAAAGGGGCAGAGCTCATTCAATTTGAGTACCCTAAGCGATTAAAAAATTAGGCAGTGGAACATACTTATTTCAACAGGGATATTAGTTGGTTACGCTTTAATGAACGCGTACTGCAAGAGGCGGAAGATTTATCGAACCCCTTGATTGAACGATTGCGTTTTCTCGGAATACACTCTAACAACATGGATGAATTCTTCCGTGTGCGTTATTCCTTCATACGTCGCTTACGACTCAGTGAAGAGCAAGGGTTAGATGAAAACCTTGAGGGATATACTCCTGGAGCCCTTTTGTCGAAACTCAGTGAGATTGTAGCTGACCAACAGAAACGTTCTCAGGAAATCTACGATAGAATCAAGGAGGACTTGAAACGCTATAAGATTGAGATTATCAATGAGGCACAGTTGACTGCTAAGCAAGAGACTTTTGTGAAGCAGCTTTACCGTGAAAAGGTAAGTCCTGCACTTACCAATTTGATGATCAATCAGACGAAAAATTTTCCTTATTTAAGGGACAAGAGTATATATCTCGCAGTACGCTTGACCAAGAAAGACAAAGAGCAGTTTTCAATTATCGAGGTGCCGTATTCCATTTCAGGCCGTTTCGTGCAGTTGCCAAAGTATGGCAAGCAATACGTGATGTACATGGATGACCTTTTACGGCACAACTTAGATAGTATTTTTCATACGGTCAAGTATGATAGCATTGAGGCACATACGGTGAAGATTACGCGGGATGCAGAATTGTCGCTGGATGATGACGTAAGTAAATCGTTCATGGAGCAGATTCAGCGCGGGTTGCGCAATCGACGTGAAGGTGATTTGGTTCGATTCGTGTATGACAAAACCATTGGCGATTCAACCTTAAAGCGCCTGGTAGAAGGATTGGAGGTAAGTGCACTGGATACTCTTATTCCGGGTGGACGCTACCACAATAAGAAGGATTTAATGCGCTTTCCAAACATGGGGATACAAGAGCTTGAGTACAAGCGGCTACCTCAAGTACCGCATCCTAATATAGATATTGATCGCAGCATTTTTAAAGCCATTAAAAAGCAAGACATTATGCTGTTCACGCCCTATCACGATTTTGGCAACGTCATTCGTTTGCTTCGTGAGGCTGCGATTGATGAAAAAGTACGGGAGATTAAAGTGACACTCTATCGTTTGGCTGATGATAGCCAGATTATTTCAGCATTGATTAACGCGGCCAAAAATGGGAAGAAAGTCACCGTGTTCATAGAACTTCAGGCCCGATTTGATGAGGCCAATAACATACGTTGGACCAACCGCCTCAGAGGTGAGGGCATCAAAGTAGTCTCCGGTGTGCAAGGCCTTAAGGTACATTCAAAATTGACTCTTATACGAAGAGACGAGGGCAATGAGAAGCTTGTGGATTACTGTGTTATCGGAACTGGAAATTACCACGAAGGCACAGCTAAGGTCTATACAGATTATCATCTGATGACCAATGATAAGCGCATCGCTAAAGAAGCACGTAAGGTATTCCAGTTCATTGAAAGCCCCTATAAACAGTACATCTTCAAGCACCTATTGGTTAGTCCGAATACGACGCGTTTGGGATTAGAAGCACTGATTGATCGAGAAATAGCAAACGCAAAGGTTGGAAAGAAGGCCGAATTCTGGGTCAAGATTAATTCCATTTCTGACCATGGAATGATCAATAAACTCTACGAGGCAAGCGATGCCGGGGTTCAGGTTCGGATGGTCGTGAGAGGCATTTGCTGTTTGGATATGTCACATCCAAAAGCAAGAAATATTTCTTCAGTAAGTATCGTTGGGAGGTTTTTGGAGCATACTCGTGCATTCTGTTTCCATAACGATGGAAATCCCCAGTATTATATTTCATCCGCCGACTGGATGGGCAGAAATTTGAACCGCAGGGTGGAGGTCACTGTACCTATTTACGATCAATCTATTCAACGCCAATTGCGCGATCACTTCGATATTCTTTGGAAAGACAATTCTAAATCACGAATTTTCGATGCTCAGCAGCAAAACAACTACCGTATGCTTCACGGTCCCAAGATTAAGGCACAGGAGGAGTTGCACGGTTATGTGAGAAATATGCTGCGTAAAGGATAACTCATGATAGTAACGAAACTAGGCGCTATTGACATCGGTTCAAATTCGGTCCGCTGTCTCATTGTCAATGTGGTTTATAAGGACGGGTATACCCACTACAAGAAAGTGAATATGATTCGGTTGCCCGTACGATTGGGTCAGGACGTGTTTAAATACGGAAAGATCCGAAAGGTAACTCGTGACCGATTCTTAGAAGGTATGAAGGCCTACGAACATTTATTGTCAGTGCACGGCGTCCAAGACTTCAGAGCAGTGGCGACATCTGCCATGCGTGAAGCTAAAAACGGTCGTCAGATCGTGAATAGAGTCCTTCGGAAAACGAGTATTCAGATTGAAACAATTAGCGGCAAAGAAGAAGCACGTCTGGTCTTTTCGAGCAAACTCTACGACACCATTAATGCCGATGTCAGTAATTTCATTTACATCGATGTTGGTGGTGGGTCTACTGAAATATCCATCATAGAGGGCAAACAAGTTTTGAGGTCCAAATCTTTTAAAGTAGGTGGTGTTCGTTTGATGAACGAGCTTGTTGAACAGGGTGAATGGACGAGGATGCAACGTTGGTTAGAAAAACATGCAGCACCATTGAAAGACAAGGCAGCTATAGGTGCAGGAGGTAATATCAACAAACTTCACAAGTTGAGTATGAAACCTGTTACAGAACCTCTAAGCTATGAATATGTTGATGGGCAGCGTGCCTTCATTGAAGGTCTAGATGTAGAGCGCAGAATCACAGAAATGGGTCTTAATTTTGACCGTGCAGACGTTATTACCTTTGGGTTAGAGATTTACCTGAAAGCTATGCAGTGGTCGGGATGTGGGCGTATTTTCGTGCCCAAAATAGGCGTAAGTGATGGTTTAATTCGTGATTTGTACCACAAGGAGTTCAGAGCGCAAATAGAACAATAGTTACATTGATGAGTTAATAGATAAGCTCAATCAAATTTACTTTTATGGTAAGAATCATCTATATATTTTTGACCCTTAAAATTTAGAAACATGGCAGTACAATTAGCAACAGACGCAGACTTTGCACAGATTTTAAATGACAATGATCGAGTAGTGGTAAAGTACTTTGCGGATTGGTGTGGCGCATGTAAAATGTTTGCCCCGAAATACAAAAGAGTAAGTAACGAAGAAGGCTACAGCGGTGTAGTGTTCTTGGAAGTAAATGCAGAACACAGTCCAGAGGCGCGCAAGGCTGCAGGAGTAGATAACTTGCCATTCCTAGCGTCATTTAAAGGCGGTGCATTGGCAGAAGGTTCTGCGGCAAGTAAGGAAGAATATTTACGCAAGCTGATCGATCTGACAGCGTAAACACCTTGAAGAAAATAAGAAAGCCCCGAGCTCAGCTGGGGGCTTTTTTTGTGATTTTTAAGTGCTAGGTATATAAAAAACGAAAGGGGCCCGCCAAGACCCCTTTCTACCTAAACCGCCATGAAAATCTGCTTTCGCAGAATGTTCCATATATCCTATAACCTAGTCCGTTCTCCTAGGTTCACAGCTGAAGAGAAAAAAAGTATTCTTTTTTTGCGCAATAATTCTCATTCACCTACAGGCTAGTGTTTACAGGGGTTAAGACTTGGTCTGTGAGATATAGATTTCTTCTATGAGACCGCTAAAAGCGATAATCAAGGCCATAAAAAACCCGTTTGCTCCAAAGGGCAAACGGGTTTGTTTGTGAACCGAAACTGTTCTTAGTTCTTGCTCAAGTAATCAGCAACACCTTCATGAGACTCTTTCATTGCTTCTTTCCCTGGGGTCCAGTTTGCAGGACAAACTTCACCTTTCTCTTCGAAGTATTGAAGAGCATCTACCATACGCATAGCTTCGTCTACTGAACGACCAAGCGGGAAGAAGTTTACCAACTGGTGCATTACAGTACCTTCTCTATCGATCAAGAATAGACCGCGGTAAGCAATCATTTCGCCTGTAGCGTTCAGGTTGCCTTCCTCGTCGTACGTCCATTCACCGTCAAGTACGTCATAGTTGTGAGAGATTGTCTTGTTCGTATCGGCAACAATCGGGTAAGTAATACCTTCGATTCCACCTTGATCTTTGGTCATTTGCAACCAACCCCAGTGGCTCTGCTCAGTATCTGTACTTACAGCGATTAGCTCAACACCTTTTGCTTCGAACTCAGCCTTACGCGCTTGGAAAGCGTGCAATTCTGTTGGACATACGAAAGTAAAGTCTTTAGGGTAGAAGAATAAGATTACGTATTTACCTGCGTAATCTGATAATTTGAAATCTTCAACGATTTCTTCACCATTGATTACTGCAGATGCAGTAAAATCAGGTGCTTTTTTGCCAACTAATACAGCCATTTGTGTAGTTATTTTTTTGTTTGAGGGTCAAAAGTACATAGATAACCCCTAATTGGGTTAATATTTCATTAGGTTTTATCTATTGCCCTGATGGCAAAACCTATCTGAGAAAACCAGTTTAGAAGAGCAATAAACTCAGGGCGATACCAACAGCTACCACAAGCATCTTCATCGCATTAAACTGATGATTTGCTGCACTTTCGAATAGAATGGTAGTACTCACATGGAGCAGCAATCCTGTGGCAAGTCCAAGTACCGGTAGAAATGATGCAGGGTCCAGCTCAAGACCAACGCCCATTGCGTTTCCTAGGGGCGAACTGAGGGCAAAGAGTAAGATTCCTAAAACGACCTTCCACGTTTTCAATCCGGCAGAACGAAGGGCAGTTGCAACGAGTAGTGCAATAGGAATTTTATGCATGGCTACAGACCAAAGCAAGCCGTTCGTACCATGATCGTGTGCGTGGTCGTGCATGATGTTGTCCAAGCCCAAAGGCATCCCTTCGATAAAAGCATGAATAAATAGTCCAACGAGCGGAAGGACAGGGATTCGATTCTCGTGGGTATGCAAATGACCATGTTCCAAGCCTTTGCTGATAAAGTCGAGCAACAATTGGACACCGAAACCAAGTAGAACCCAAAGCCCGCCGCTGCTATTCTGGAAGACCTCCGGTAAAAGATGCGTCATAAGCGTTCCGAACAGGAAGGCACCTGAAAACGCTAAGGTCAGCTTGAATAAGGCGCTCTTTGTATTGACGATGTACGACGCACCACCACCGACAAGTACAGCAATAAAGAGAACTAATGGAATCATGAAAGCGGTTTTTGTGCAATAAATATCATTCGTTCACTGTCCAATTCTTCATAGGAACTCAGGTCGTAGTTGCCTTTAACTTGGACATGCTCAAGTCCAGCATTTACGAGCATAGTATGAAGATCATCTTTACTGAATGCGCGAACGCGTTCTTCGAAAAAATCAAGCGTACACTCGTGGCTGACTTTGATACGTTTTACAATAATACTATTTTCAATCTTTCGGCTAATGCTGTACGTGGCCATATCTGTTTGCACCACGTTTTCCGGGACCAGTTGCGCCGCGATTTTTGCACTATTCATATAATCAAGCACCAGTTTACCACCGGGCTTTAGGCTATGCGCCATGTGATTTAAGGCCTCTTGGTGAAGCCCATCGTCTTCAAAGTAGCCAAAGCTTGTGAATAGATTCATCACCCAATCAAAAGCACCGAAATCAAGGGCTTCAAGCATGTTGCCGACCTTAAATTCAAGGCGTTCGTTTTCGAATTGACTTGCAAAGGAAATGCTCTCGGGACTTAAATCGACACCCAAGGTTTGTAGTCCTTGTTCTGACAGTACTTTGGCATGACGGCCTCTGCCGCAAGCCATATCCATGGCACGTTCACCCTCCTGTACACCTAGTTTCCTGCACAGTTCGACAATGAAAAGTCGCGCTTCGTACTCGTCTCGATGACGGTATAGGTCGTGGTAAAATTCGGTGTTAAACCA
>CATAPZ010000089.1:0-4414 GCA_949486955.1 Cryomorphaceae bacterium
ACGCGGAAGCACTGTCTCCAAACGCTTCAAGAAAGTCATTTTTATAGGCGGTGTTGGCATTTAAGCGCTGCGCCAAGAGCACCATGTTAAAGGCCATTTCCGAGTGTTCCTGAACGGGCACAAGCACCTGCATTTCAAGGGTTGGCACACCGCCCTCGCGCATGAAATATGGCTGGTAACCTACATTCCACAAGGAGGGTGAATTTCTTTTGCCCAACCTGTCCTCAACACCAGGGCTTATGGCTACATCGTCGGCAAATCCATAAACTTCCTTATGGCAAGACGCACAACTAATCGAACTATCAATACTTACAATAGGGTCAAAGAAAAGCCGCTCGCCTAAAACGATTTTTTGAGCATCTGGCTCATTATCCGTCGGAAATTCCATCTGCGGCCACGTCGCCAACTCACTCAACAGGTCAGAGGAAGGCTCGGGCGCACATGAGGCGAGTACGATGAATACTACAAGTTTAGAATGGCGAAGAATATCTTTCATCAGAAATCAATTCATAATCCGTCAACGTATTCAGGAATGCTTCAAGATCGTCCTTATCTTGCTCGGTCAGCATGAGGCCGGTGTCCATAGTCATAGCTAAAGCTTGATCCAAAGTTGATGAATTTTGAAGGCCGTGGTCATAATGATCAATAACCTCGCGGAGCGTAGAAAAAACACCATCGTGCATGTATGGAGGTGTCAATACAATATTGCGCAGTGTTGTTGTTTTCATCAAACCAATATCTGCAGTATCGCCTGTCACTATGAATCGACCTAAATCAGTATTCAAAGAATCTGTACCGTTGTTCATGTAGGTCGGTGAATCAAAGTTTTTTCCACTGTGGCAATGACCACAATCAGCACCGCTTTCATCCGGGAAAAAAGGATTGTATTCTTCGAAATACAAGTCCATACCACGTTGCTCAGATTCCGTAAGTGTTGCCTCACCGGCTAGATACTGGTCATATTTTGACCGGTACGAGACGATAGTATTCATGAACTGCTCTAAGGCCAAAGAAATGAGATGTGCGCTGGGCTGGGCGGTACCAAATGCACGAAGAAACTGATTAGTGTACATGGTGTCTTGCTCTAATTTTTCAACCACGTTCTCCAGACTTTCGTCCATTTCTATGGGGTCTTGAATGGGCATCAAGCTTTGATCACGAAGCTTCTGAGCACGTCCGTCCCAGAAATAGCCATTGCTGTTCCACAACATATTTACGGCGCTCATGGCCTGGCGATGGCTAGGATCTCCGTGTATCCCTATGCTAAATTTAGCAGTATCGGAAAAGGCATGCTCTTGGCGGTGACAAGATGCACAAGATATGCTATTGTCTCCACTCAGGCGCTTTTCGTAGAACAACATCCTACCCAATTGAACACCTTGAACGGTCAACGCATTGTCTCCTTCGATATCTGGTGCAGGCAACGCTCCGTATTCTAGATTATAAGGTGTTGTATCCTGAGTAGGCAGTGGTGCTTGTTTCGCACAACCTACTGCTAGGAAAAGACCAACAAATACAACTGCCCAAGCTCTCATTATCTCACAATCAATTTTTTCGTTGTAGTACTCCCGTTTTTAGAAACAACCATAAGGTAGATACCAGCATTTGGAAGAATAATTCTTGTTGAAGCCACGGCTCTTTGTGAGTATATTTTTGAACCTAAAGCATTAAAAACTTCAATGGTTGCGCCTTCAATTCCTGTAACTATGAATCGTCCGCTTGAAGGATTCGGAAACACAGAAAGGTTTTCAAAAGCCAATTCCTTTTGTACCAATGCTGCATTGCCTTCTGCGCTTTTAAAGACCTTATTGTTTAAGTTTTTCAAGGACTGGTATGCGTCCCCTGTTTCACCATGGGAAATTGTTCCCTGTGCGACTTCAATATCTCTTACGAGCTCAGCGTAATCTGCTTCAACATCTATTACTAACGTATCGCTGCCCGCTGCTGTGCCTGAAGTAGCAATGGTTTGCATAGCATAGTTCGCATTACCTAAGCCGTGTAATTCAAAGGTCTGGTTGAAGGCTGAACTTCCCACACCCTCGGCACAAACAAATCGATAACCCGCTGCCCATCCCCAGTGCATGGAAGGGGACTTTGGCGCTAATGGATGCGCCGCTGGATACGTAGACGGATCGAGATTATTGACATCCGGACCTACACCAACAGCAAAGCGCACTGACGTGATACTATCGAACGATAGCGATCCCAGATCGACACTTGTCATTTCTTCTTCAAGCGCGTTGATTAATAATACTTGAGGGTATATGAACGTATCACCTTGGTTGTAGATAATTTCAATATCGTCGACATAATACTGCAGACGGTTGAACTTGAATTGGTTCCCTAAATTATTGGTGCCCACCAATGAGTCCGTTACGGATTGTCCGTCCATCATGTGATGGAAATTCAATACAAGTTCCTTGGTCTGTGCGGCCAAAGAGAGTGATCCGAAAACAAAGGTTAAGAGTAAAAATCTTTTCATAATGACTATGTTCTAAATAACTAAGATACGCATAAGCACTCACTTAGAGGTGTGACAGAAAGCACAAGAATCGTTTTTTTAATCGAGCTGTACGGTCAAGCCTACCCCTTGACCAAAAGAGTGGATACTTATCTTGTTTAAAAAGGTATTTGCTTCCAGATTAGAATGACGCTTGTGAATGGCATAGGCCACCAAATCAAAGGCAAATAAAAACGAGCCCTGGAGCACCATACTGTCCCCGTATCCCTTAAACATATCCGATTCATCGGGTCGGTTTTCAGCTTCCGCACGCAGGTATATACCGGTTGCGATATACCCTATATCTACAACGCTATTAATAAGAAAAATCGATTGTGTTTTTCGCTGTTGACGTTCCATTTCAGCAGCATCCCAATCACCAGCATTCTTCTTTGCCTTAAAGTAGCCGGGTAGTGCCAACCCAAAATTTACTGTGTTCCACATGACATTCATTTCATGGAAGTGCTTGGTGTATTCGTCTTGAGCAGCAAAATATCCTACACCGCTCACGGCAAAATTTCCCAAAGCATAGGACCCTAAAGTCAACATTAAATGCTCGTTGATCTTATTGTAATCCCGCTTGAAATCCGCCACTTGGGCGAAAGCTAAATTCGAACATATCAAAAATGATAAAACACTAATTTTCAAACCCTTCATACCTACTTAACGAGAATTCCTGGTTCGTGTTTAGAAAATGGACTCAACCATACTTTATTGGTATTAATCCAAACCGAATATTAAAGATCCAACAGTCATTGGTCCTTTAGCCGCAATATTCTATGCAGTCAGGCTTTAAGTTAGCTGTTTGACTGAAAAAGCACCTGAATTTGCAATTTGGTACTCATAAGCATTGTAATTGTATTGCCCTTGCTATCACTCCATTGAGTACTAAGGATATCTTCGCCACGCTTGAGCGTTCTTTTCCAATTTATGGATGAATCCCTGTAACACATGGCGTGAAAATCAGAGCGCTTTCCCTGGCCATATTTTAACTCGAGCTGACGCTCTAGCAAAGCGTATTTTTGAAGTGCTTTGGATGAACTACTAGGCACTGCCAAAACAAGACCGCGAACCAGTTCTCCTTTGGAATTAAACTGCCACGAGATATTACAATCTTCTATTTCTAGATAGGAGTAATTCAAGATGATCAGGTCGTTGCCACGCTTTTGAATATTTACATTCCGCGACGAAATATTATTTCTGACTTCAGTCTCTGAGGCCCCCCATTGAGAGTTGTTAAACCCATCAATAGAGGATGCTGTGTTTTGAGATTTGACACTCAACGTAAATAGACAAACTAATGAGAGAAGGATTAAATTTTTCATGATTTATTCGTTTGATTAAACATTTTTAAAATACGTACTAAACTCACCCTACATGTTTCATTTTGACCCATTTACAGACTTTACGCTTTGATAATAATGGATTTACAGTGAGAACATAGTGCTACCGTATCGACAACCATCATAAAAGTTCAGAAAACAAAAAAGCACCCTAGTCTGGGTGCTTTTTTAGTGGAGAAGATGGGATTCGAACCCACGACCTCTTGACTGCCAGTCAAGCGCTCTAGCCAACTGAGCTACATCCCCAACGAGGCGCAAATATAGGTTAAGAGTTCTTAATTCCTTACTATACTTGCGTTACAGCTTATTCAGATTTGCTTGTCTGGTTAAACTTGTGTTCGGCAAATATAGACTGAATAGCGCTCATTGTGACACTTTTAATAGGAATGTCATAATAAACGGCGGCGGTGAAACAAATAATAGATATTCCAAGATGATATACCGCCGCCAAAACAAATACCTACTTCCCAAATCTGGATAAGTATTCGTTATGCTCTTTTGTTAAGCGCTCACCTTGGGACCTAACTTTTAATAGCAAGGACAGTTTGTCTTTTAATGGTAAATGAACCTC
>CATAPZ010000090.1:0-3268 GCA_949486955.1 Cryomorphaceae bacterium
ACCAGGAACAGGGTTATGTAATCACTACTTACGAAAAGCTCATGGATAACTCCGTACCGGATCCATACCTCGTATTCCACAATTACGACTGTGACCTCTATGCGACAGGACCTATAAACGTTCTGAAAAATTCAGGAGGTTTAACCATGGCGATGGCCGGTGAAGTTCGTCACGATTTGGATAAAGACGATGTATCTATTGATGCAGTGTGGACGCTAGATGCTCCGGTAGACAAGGATGCGTGGGAGTTAGTAGGTGGTTTATTCTCAGATGGATCAGGAACCTTGAGAAGTGATGATGAAGCGTACGTTCAAGGCATATACGGAATCCTAGGGCAGAAAGAAGGTGCTAAATTCTTAGACGACTTAAGCAGTGTTGAGACTGATGGCCGATTCCCAAAAGAACTCCGTCAAAGCCTAGTCATGAGCGGTATTACCATGGAATACAGCGGACGCTATAAAAGTTTCAGAAGTGACGGTAAGGCCTTTATTCAAAACATCTATAACGTTCCAATTTTTGCGGAGGTAGATTGTTTGGTTGAAATCAAAGAGCGCCGAAGAGGCAGCGAGATCACCATTTATCTAGACAACGGTACTGACTTCTTCTATATCGCATTCAAAGGAACCGTAATGAGTTTACGCAGTAGCGACGAAGAGTTTAACGCGAGCATTTTAGCCAAGGATCCTAAGGACCGCAGCGTTGCAGCAAAAGGCGACCAGCCAGCGTTTACCTACAATCTAGCGGGTAAAGGTAAAATCATGCTGCTCAAGCGTAGATTTGGCATCAAGGACTCTTAGTTCGTTCGTTAAAAAAAGTAGTGGCGGTACTGTATTTTTATCTCGATTTAGGTCTTATTTTTACACCATGAGCACTCAAGAAAAGTATCAGCCTAGTCACGATTCCGTTGTTTTAAAGGAACAATCATTGGTCTTGTTTAATGATCATGAAAACTCTTTTGACTTTGTGATTGAAGTGTTGTGTACAGTATGTGATCACACTGAAGAACAGGCGGAGCAATGTGCATGGATTACACACTATAAAGGCAAGTGTCAAGTAATGTCAGGTTCATACGATCAATTGCGCTCAAAGGCAGATTTAATGCTCGATGTAGGTTTAACTGTTGAGATTCAATAAGCTATCCATACCGGATACTTTCCTCTGAAATTTATTTCCAAAAAAATCTTTTAGGCTTGTAACAGGCTAACATTTTACTATATATTTGCCCTCCCGCAAGGGAAGATGGCCGTGTAGCTCAACTGGATAGAGTACTTGACTACGAATCAAGCGGTTGAAGGTTCGAATCCTTCCACGGTCACGAAGAATGAATGAAGCCCTTCAAACGAAAGTTTGAGGGGCTTTTTCTATGGGCTAAACTGCAAGCTTGCTTGGAAAGGTTAGTCCATAAAAAAAGCCCTCATGCCACAGGCGTGTAAGGGCTTATATCATTCGGAATTCGGAGCACGAAGGATCTTGTAAAAATCCTTCCACGGTCACTAGAAATACAAAAGCCCCGCAGATAAGAGTCTGCGGGGCTTTTATTTATGTTTGAAATTTGAGGATCAAACCTCGGCGTCCATAAGATCAGTCACTACATGGTAGCGCGGATCTTCGATAGAACTCTGTATGTATTTGCTAAAGTTTGGATTTGCCTTTTTGAGCAAGCCTTGACACTCTGGGCTCAGATGCGTTAGTAGCACTTCCTTGCCTTCGTCGATGTACTTGTCCATGATGCGCTCCAATGCTTCAATGCCGCTATGATCGCTTACACGAGATTCGATGAAGTCGATTTCAATTTTGTTTGGATCGTTTTTCACGTCAAACTTACTTGCGAAGCTTTGTGTAGAGCCGAAGAATAACGGTCCCCAGATTTCGTAGACTTTGGTTCCATTTTCTTTGATGCGTTTACGTGCACGGATGCGAACAGCATTGTCCCACGCAAACTTCAAGGCGCTCATAATTACACCTGCAATTACTGCTATGGCCAAATCTTGCCAAACAGTGATGGCGCTAACCGCGATGAGTACAAATGCGTCGGCTGCCGGGATTTTTCTGATAATTCTAAAGCTTGACCAAGCGAATGTTCCAATTACTACCATAAACATTACACCAACCAATGCGGCAATAGGAATCTGTTCAATTAATGGAGCACCGAATAGGATAAATGATAATAAACCTAATGCTGCAACCACGCCTGATAGTCGACCTCGACCTCCAGAATTAACGTTGATGATGCTTTGACCAATCATTGCACAACCGCCCATACCGCCAAACAAACCATTGATGAAGTTGGCGCTCCCTTGGGCAATACATTCGCGGTTTCCTGAGCCTCTAGATTCGGTGAGGTCATCAATCAGGTTTAGGGTCATTAATGATTCAATTAGACCAACTGCGGCCAGGAGGAATGCTGTTGAGAATAGGGTAGACCAGTGGCCATTAACCGTGTGAAGTACATTAAAGATGTCCCACTGCAGGGTTGGTAGCCCTGCTTGAAGTCCATCGCCACCGCCCTCGCGAATAAATGAGCCTACAGTGCTTACATCTAGTCCTAGACCAATGGCTAAGGCCGCAACTACAATGATTCCAGTTAGTGCAGCAGGGACCACCTTGGTAATTTTAGGTAGCAACCACATGATTAACATGGTAAGACCAACAAGCCCCACCATGGTATACAGTTCGCTTCCTTGAATCCAGACTTTCTGTCCATTAACCACACGGGTGAACATGCCCAATTGGCTCAAGAAGATGACGATTGCCAATCCATTGACAAACCCCATCATTACCGGATGCGGAATAAGACGAACAAACTTTCCTAAGCGGAAAAGACCCGCAAGTATTTGGATACAACCTACAATGAGCAAGGTGATGAAGAGCCAACTCAAGCCAAGGTTATCTAATTGCATACCAGTACCAACTTCATTTCCTTTTTGGATGAGATGCACCATAACTACGGCCATTGCACCAGTGGCACCAGAAATCATTCCTGGACGACCTCCAAAAAGTGAAGTGATTAATCCCATCATAAAGGCACCATAAAGGCCTACAAGCGGATCGATGCCCGCCACGAAGGCGAATGCTACGGCCTCTGGCACTAATGCAAGGGCAACGGTGATACCTGAAAGGATGTCATTTTTTGGATTGCCAACGAAGTTGTTGAAGAACTGCTTCATGAAATGTAGAGTGTTAGAAGCGGCAAAAGTAGTTGATTGAAAATGAAAAAGCCATCCCGTAAAGGATGGCTTTCAAAGAATTATGAGGAATATCTACTTCT
>CATAPZ010000091.1:0-2549 GCA_949486955.1 Cryomorphaceae bacterium
AAATGATGCGAGATAAGGCGGAGGCCCTCGTGATTCAGAACAGAAACGCCTTTATCCGAGCAGCAATTCCTCAGCTGTTCAGCGCAGAACTTAGGCCGAGGTTGCGTGAAGTTATTTCTCAGCAGATTGACTACAGTCTTCAGATGAGTGTGGAAGGGGTCGTTGCAGCCATCCGCGGAATGAAAACAAGAGTGGACAGAACGAGATTGCTCATTAATCCGCCAAAGTCCTTGCAACCTCAGAAGATTGGCGTATTCGCGGGGGAATCGGACACTGTAATTCCAATGGCCTCCGTTCAAGAATGGATAGACGCTCCTGGAGTTGGGTACAAGTTCATTTCGAGCCATGGACACATGGGCCATCTTTCGGATACAGAGAATTGTGCGGCAGCCGTTATCGAATGGTGGAGGAGCTTTTCAGAAATTAACGAATAAAAAAAGGCGCCCCAGAGGGCGCCTTTTTATGTAATTGCAAAAAATTTAGACAACACCCTGATCGAGCATGGCATCAGCGACTTTCACAAAGCCTGCAATGTTTGCGCCGCCCACATAATCTACTGAACCGTCTTCACGAGTACCGTATTTCACACACGCAGCGTGGATGTCTTTCATAATTCTATTCAAATGGCCGTCTACCTCTTCACGGGTCCAGCTCATACGCAAGGAGTTTTGACTCATCTCCAAACCTGAGGTAGCTACACCACCTGCATTAGATGCTTTACCTGGTGAGAAGAGCACGCCATTGCTTTGGAAGATCTCGACAGCCTCAGGAGTACAAGGCATGTTTGCCCCTTCACCCAAAGCGATAATTCCGTTGGATACAAGACTTTGCGCATCGTCACCTTTCAATTCATTTTGAGTAGCACACGGCAAGGCGACGTCCGCTTGAACGTTCCAAGGTGTACCCTCGGCAAAGGAGATGTTATCGAATGCATCCGCAGCCTCTTTGATGCGGCCTCGGCGCACATTCTTGAGCGCCATGATAAATTCTAATTGTTCGCGAGTCAAGCCGTCGTTGCACACGATGTGCCCCGAAGAGTCTGACATGGTGATAACCCTGGCGCCGAGTTGTTGGCACTTTTCGGCGGCGAATTGGGCCACATTACCAGAACCTGAGATTACCACGCGTTTGCCTTCAAAGCTGTCCCCTTTGGTAGCAAGCATTTCTTTCGCGAAATACACGGTTCCGTAACCGGTAGCTTCTGGACGAATCAATGAACCGCCCCAGCTCAGGCTCTTTCCTGTGAGCACACCGGTAAATTCGTTGCGTAGGCGCTTGTACTGACCGAACATGTATCCGATCTCACGACCACCAACGCCGATATCACCCGCAGGAACATCAGTATTTGGACCAATATGGCGGCTCAGCTCAGTCATAAACGACTGACAAAAGCGCATCACCTCGGCGTCCGATTTACCTTTCGGGTCAAAGTTTGAACCACCCTTACCACCGCCCAATGGCAGCGTAGTGAGTGCGTTTTTAAAGATTTGCTCAAAGCCCAAGAACTTGAGTACACTCAAATTCACCGTTGGATGAAAGCGCAATCCACCTTTGTACGGACCAATGGCGCTGTTGAACTCAACGCGGTAGCCCTTGTTAACGTGAACATTACCCGCATCGTCCGTCCATGGAACGCGGAACATAATGGTGCGTTCTGGCTCAACAATACGCTCCAAAAGGCTCTTGCCCTTGTACTCTGGATTGTTTTCGATGAATGGAATAACTGATTCGGCGACTTCGACCACAGCCTGCATAAACTCAGGCTCGTTTGGGTTTGCAGCATCGACCTTTGCAACGAAAGCATCGATCTGCGATTGGTAAAGGCTTGACATAAATGTCTGTTTGTATAGATAGGTTTCTCTAACAAATGTAGAACAAATCTCATCGCACAAACATCAATGGCCTACAGTTTTCCTTACATAGGTGTGGGGGCCAATTTTAGCAATCACCCCTAAATCCAATAGCACCTGTAAAGACTTGAATAACTGATAATTAGGTACATTTATCTTTGATTTCAAATACGCAGAATGCACCTTTCTTCCGTGTGGAAAATGTTGAATAAGTAGTCCTTCAAGCGCCTGTGAAAGGTCAATCTGAGTGTCTTTTTTGGCCCAAATGGGATAGAAGCTAGAAACAAGGTGTTCCGCGTCCATCACTAAGCGCGCTATGTCCTCCGCAATAAGCCTGTTTGGCCCCGCGCTCATGGGCTGGTACAAAGCGCCCGGGAGCGCATAAACTTCCCTTCCGTATTGAAAGGCCTGATTGGCCGTGATCATCGCACCGCTTTTGCGCGCGGCCTCAACAATTAACGTAGCTAGAGACGAGCCTGCGATCAAACGGTTTCTTACGGGATAATACTGCGGCAGGCTCGCAGTGTGAAAAGGCTGTTCTGTGAAGTAACCGCCACCCGCATCTAGAATTTGCTGTGCCAAGCGCGCATGGCGGGGCGGACTCAGGTGTGCTAAACCGCCCGCAAGGAACGCCTGGGTAGATGCCCCGCAGTCTAAAGCAGTGCGATGGGCAATACCGTCTATACCTAGTGCCAGACC
>CATAPZ010000092.1:0-2298 GCA_949486955.1 Cryomorphaceae bacterium
GTACGCTACTTGCAGAACGGGGATATAAGCTTGGTGATAGAAGCCTTACGCGAACGCGGGCTGCTCTGTCAAAACGCACCCCATTTGGTTAAAAATTTGGGCTTTGTTATTCCATCGTACGATTGGTGGAACAGCCCCTTCTATGGGATTGGCCTCAAGATATACGACCTTATGGCTGGACGTCTAGGACTAGGCCCTTCTGAATTGATTTCTAAAGAAGACGTCCTTGAAAAAATCCCCAATGTAAATACCAAAGGTTTACGAGGTGGAGTACTCTATCACGACGGTCAATTTGACGATGCGCGCCTAGCTATTTCACTAGCACGCACAGCAACTTCAAACGGTGCTTCGTTGGCAAATTATTGTAAGGTCACAGGTTTGGTTAAAGAAGAAGGCCATGTTGTTGGAGTTAAAGCTCATGATACTATTGGAAATAGCAAATTTGAAGTGCGTGCCAAATCTATCATTAATTGTACTGGTGTATTTGCCGATGATATCCTGCAGATGGATAATCCGGAGGCAAAGGCTTGTATACGTCCCTCCCAAGGTGTGCACATCGTTTTAGGAAAAAGCTTTCTACCCGGTGAAGAAGCTATCATGGTGCCGCATACCACTGATGGACGCGTATTATTCGCAGTACCGTGGCACGACGTTGTGGTAGTGGGAACGACCGATACGCCACTCCGTGAACGCAGTAATGATCCTGTAGCGACCAATGAAGAGATTGAGTTTATCTTAGAAAATGCCGGTAATTACATGGCTAAAAAGCCTACAAAGAAGGACATCTTAAGCACTTTTGCTGGCCTGCGCCCTCTGGCGGCAGATGGTGAAGAAGGTAGTACTAAAGAAGTAAGCCGCCACCACAAAGTTTTAGTCAGTCCAACAGGTTTAATTTCGGTGTTGGGCGGAAAATGGACCACTTACCGCAAAATGGGTGAAGATGCTGTAGACAATGCAATTGTCGTAGGTGCGCTCCCCCCTAGAAAATGCCAGACCGAAAACTTACCTATACATGGTTTTGAAACCAATGCCGATTGGTCGGATCCCCTGCACGTCTATGGTACGGTACGCAAGAAAATTCGAAAGCGAATTAAGCGTCATGATGAGCATAGCCTCAGCAAAAAATTCGAGCTGTACCCAGCAATGATTCGATGGGCCGTACGCAAGGAGATGGCCATGAATGTAGATGATATGCTCGCGAGAAGGCATCGTGCTTTACTCTTTGATGCCGCAGAGGCTAGGCGCATAGCTCCGGAGGTGGCCCGCATCATGGCAAAGCATCTGGGTAAAGGAGAAGATTGGATCGAAGCTCAATTGGAAAAGTTCAACATTTTAAGCCAAAGCTACCTAGCGCCCAATGGCTAGACTACCGTACATTTGATACAAATGAAGTTCACCTACATACTTGGAAATCCGCGCAGTGGCACCTCGCTGTTCCGACTTATGCTCGGAGCCCATCCTTGCATTGTTGCACCTCCAGAATGTGGCTTCATTCAATGGAATTACGATTCTTTTGGCAATGCTGATTTCACAAAAGAAAACCAGCGCTCGGCCTTCGCCGAGGCGGTTCTTGAGAGTAAAAAAATGGAAACTTGGGGGCTGAGCAAAAAGGATCTTTTAGATGCCTTTGATCTTGTTCCTTCCGCAAATTACCAAAGCCTCTGCGAGGCCGTGTTTACCGCTTATGCTACTTCACGTTATTCCAAAGGTCTCCCTGAAGTAGCCGTCGATAAAAACAACTACTACCTCGACTATCTCGAAGAAATTAACCAAGCGATGCCGCACGCTACCTATCTTCATCTAGTGCGTGATGTGCGCGACGTAGCAGGTTCTTATCTCGAGATTGACCGAAAAAAACACGAAGGCAAATACGCGCCAAAATTGGCTACTACAGCCGAAGAAATTGCATCAAATTGGTGTGAGAACAATGAGCGTACCGCTGCTTTTTTAGCCGATAAAAAGTACCTGGTTGTGCGTTACGAAGACCTCTTGGTTCGGCCAGAGATAGAATTGGCGCGTGTAGCATCGTTTTTGGAAATATCTTACGACGAGCGTATGACTCGCTTCTATGAGTTCAACGACGAACCTCAAGAGACCTTAGGCTGGAAGCAAAAAACCCTTCAGCCACTTGATGCGTCGCGCGCAGGAGCGTTTCGAAGAGAATTGGACCCCGAATTTGGAGACCAATTATGGGAGCTGGCAGAAAACACGCTTTTGAAATTTGGTTACACCTATTAGTATGTATGTTCATCTGATTAATGACGAAAAGTTCTTGCCGCCCTTCATGAAAAGGGCGCA